>NZ_JAUZUV010000027.1:0-21205 GCF_031844265.1 Acinetobacter sp. RG5
GCCTAAAAGGAATTTTTTCATTCGGATTATCGTCCTCTAAATCATTATGCTTAGTTTATGTGTTCACTATAAATCAATTATGCCGGTTTCGTTTTCATTCTGTGAACTTTTTTGCTGCTTTTATCGCTTTTTCTGCCAGAATCGCTACACTAAACCATCGGACTGATTTTCAAGGTTTTAAATCAGTTTCTCTGGCCATTCGGCACATACATATTTTTAGCTAATCACGACTGATTGAGGTGACACCGATGTCGCAATTGAATGTTGATCCACAAGAAATTGCCAAGTTTGAAGCATTTGCAGCTATATGGTGGGATCAGCATTCCGAGTTCCGCCCCTTGCACATGATTAATCCACTGCGTTTAAACTGGATTGATGAACATGCCGGAGGCTTAAGCGGCAAAAAAGTGTTGGATGTCGGCTGTGGCGGTGGCATTCTGGCCGAAAGCATGGCGCGACGTGGTGCCAATGTGCTCGGAATTGATATGGGCGCAGCCCCTTTAAATGTGGCACGCATCCATGCTGAACAGGAAGGCGTAAGCAATATTGAATATCGTCAGGTGCCGGTCGAGCAACTGGCAGAGGAACAGGCTGGCCAATATGACATCGTGACCTGCATGGAAATGCTAGAGCATGTGCCAGATCCGGCATCGATTATTCAGGCCTGTCATAAACTGGTCAAGCCAGGTGGTCATGTATTCTTCTCGACCATTAACCGTAATCCAAAGTCCTATTTATTTGCCATTATTGGGGCAGAATATGTCTTGCGCATGCTGGCCAAAGGCACCCATGATTACAGCAAATTTATCAAGCCGTCCGAACTGGCACATGACATTCGCAACTCGGGTTTAAAGCTTAAAGACATGACCGGTCTGCACTATAATCCGCTGACCAAGCGTTATTGGCTGGCACCGAATGTTGATGTGAACTACATGGTTTATACCGTGAAAGATAGCGCAGCAGAGACCACAGCATGAAAGCCGTTTTATTTGACCTAGATGGAACCCTGATTGATACCGCTGCCGATTTTATCCGAATTATCCAGCAGATGTGCCGTGAAGAAGGCCGCCCACTGGTTGCACCCGAGCTGATTCGTACCCAGGTCTCCGAAGGCGCTCGCGCTATGGTGAAACTGGTTTATCCGGAACTGCAACTGGAAGATCCGGTCTTTCTGCAACACCGTCAGCGCTTTCTGGACATGTACGGCGCAGATATTGCGGTCGATACCGATCTGTTTGATGGCATGTATCCATTACTTGAACAGCTAGAGGAAAATGACATTCCTTGGGGGATTGTGACCAATAAACCACGCTGGCTCAGCGAGGCTTTATTAAAAGCATTAAACCTGACCGAGCGCTGTGCCGTGCTGGTCTGTCCGGAAGATGTGACCCGCACCAAGCCCGATCCTGAACCGATGTATCTGGCCGCCAAGCAACTGAATCTTGCCGCGGAAGACTGTATCTATGTGGGAGATCATCCCCGAGATATTGATGCCGGTCGTCATGCCCAGATGCCGACCATTTTGGCTGCCTATGGTTATTTGCCGTTGCAATACAAAGACGATTTAAACGCCTGGCAGGCCGACCATATCGTGCATACTGTGGCAGAATTACATCAATTGATTCAGACACTGGTACTGAAGCAGCATACTGCGGTATCTTGAACGCTTAACACTAAATAATAAGAAATGAGGAGGTAGATAATGAAATATTCAGCATATCAACCTCGCCCCGATCTGCTCAAGGATCGTATCATCCTGATCACAGGTGCGGGCGATGGCATTGGACGTGCAGCAGCAATCAGTTATGCCTTGCATGGCGCAACTGTGGTGTTGCATGGGCGTACCTTAAACAAACTCGAAGTCATTTATGATGAAATTGAAAGTTTGGGTGCGCCGCAACCTGCCATCTTGCCGCTACAACTATCAAGTGCTTCAGAACGTGATTATGAGCTTTTGCTTGATACGCTAGACCGTCAGTTTGGTCGTCTGGACGGTATTCTGCACAATGCCGGCATTTTAGGTGAACGGGTTCCCTTGGCGGATTATCCGGTCAACGTCTGGGATGATGTGATGGCGGTCAATCTGCGTGCACCCTTTGTCATGACCCAGGCCCTGCTGCCGCTATTATCCAAATCTGAACATGCTTCAGTGGTTTTTGCCAGCTCAGGTGTAGGCCGCGAAGCCCGCGAACGCTGGGGTGCCTATTCGGTGTCTAAAATTGCTATTGAAGCGGTAAGCCAGTTATTTGCCAAAGAGCAGGTACATCCAAATATACGTTATAACTGCATCAATCCCGGAGCAACGCGGACTGCCATGCGCGCCAAGGCCTATCCGAATGAAGATCCGAAAACCCTGCCTACCCCCGATTCAATCATGCCGGCTTATCTGTATTTGATGGGTAACGACAGTCTGCATATGAATGGCCAGAGTATTGACGCACAGGATTAGATTATTCTGTCTGTCATTCAGGGAGCAATCGCTCCCTTTTTATTTCATTTTTAGTCATATTCAGCGCATAAATCTTAAGTAAGTTCACCCCGCTCGCATTGAGTTTCATTAAAATAACAGCATACTAAGCCCCACTATATTTCACTCGAGTGCATCATGACTGAATTAAACAATATTACGGTGACCCATTTAGACGATGGCATGGTGTCGCTGCTGATTGATCAACAGCCTATTTCAGAGAAATACGGCACCAAGTTTGAAGCCAGTATCGTGGATGACATCAAAGCACTCGAAAATGCTCAGAAACTCAAATTGTTCGAGCAATTTGTATTTTCACATCAGGATCTGAATTTTGAACATGCCTATTATTATGTGACTGGCATTGAAAAATTAGACGACAGTTATCGTCTGGCCAAGCATTTTGTTTATCGCATTAAAATTGAAGGTCAGCCAGAAATCGAACATGTCATCAGCAATCAGGGCAAAGCCATGACGGCCGAGGATGTACGTGCCTTTATTCAGGCGCATGTGCAGAAATCACTCAACGATTATACTGACCTGAACTACGCTTATTAAAAGTCGGGTCATTGAATAATCTTGGGCACTTTTCGATAAAGTGCCCTTTTTTTCTTAAAATCCTGCAAAAAATAACAATAAATCGGATTTACATATTAAATATATAAAATTATACGGTTTTTCAAATTAAACTGATTGGACTATGCTTTCTTGAATCACAGATAGATCAAATCAGGAGCGCAGCATGGCTGACCAAAAACGTAAAATTGAAACAATTCACCGGATTGAACAGTTGCAGTTATCTGAAGCATTGATTGTGGCACTCGATGACGCCCTACAAGCTGAATCCGTGGCTGACGCGATTCAGTCCTTACAAGGTTTGGCAGAGCAATGGAATTAATCTCAAACTAAACCGGCAAAATTCTTTGTCGTTTCATTAAATCATGAACTTTTTTCTCGCTGACTCAATGCTGTTTTTTTGAGCTAAATCATCAATTTTCGCTTGCATGTTGGCCCTTGCTTTGATGAGATAAGGACATGGCTCGGTAGGCTACTTTATAGAAGTGATGCCGTCGCATATAGTCATGTAAAAACATGACATCATCATAATATCTCTGCATTTGTTATAAAAATTGTGCCTGTTCTTCACAGTTTCTCTGCAATTTTTCCGTACATTAGGTGCTGTAGAAGATGAACAATTTAATGAGGGTTCAACATGAAAAAGGTTTTGGTGGCACTGGCAATTTCTTGCAGTACATTCATGCTGAGCAATGTCGTCATCGCTGCCCCTCATTTCAATGATGAATCCCGTATGGATTCACGTCATGGTCATGACAAGAAGAAAGCCCGTGAGTTCCGAGAGGAAGATCAGCAGGATAACCGCCGTATGCGTGAAGAACGCGGGGTGAAACGCCTGCAACAGTTACGCTGGCAGCCGGGTTATGTGATGCCGCAGCATTATCGTGGCAATGGCTATAAAGTTGAATATAAAGACCATCGCCTGCCTCGACCTGACCGCAAGCAGCAATGGTACAAAGTCAATAATGACTATATTCTGGTGGATTCTGAAAACAACAGTATTATCCGGATCGTGGGTGACTAGTTCATAAGTGCATTCAAATTTAATCTTCTTTAAGGCCCAACGATGTTTGGGCTTTTTTATTTCACTGGCTGAAAATTTTTATCCCAAAATCTCGCTGCTTTTCCAGTTTTGAGACTACGTGATTCATCTACTAAATTTCTTCATGAATTTAACAATTTAACTAAATAGCCCTCACGCTTTCTATGTACTTGTTCGCTAATTTAGTCTCATCGAAATTAGATATACATTTTAAGGTGAGAGCCATGAAAAAAGTCTTAACTACAATCGCGTTATCTATAAGTGCTTTGTTAGCTACTTCTGCAATGGCAGCACCACAGCATGACTCGCGTTATGACCATAATTCACATAAATCGGCACCACACTGGAATGCCAAAGATAGCAAGAAATGGAATGACGACCGTCGATGGAATGATGACCGCCGTCATAACAACCGTATGGTCAACCCAAGCCGTGACTGGCGCGTAGGACAAACTTTACCTCGCCAATATGACAACAACCGTTTTGAAGTAAGTGATCGCGAAGCACGCCGTTTGCCAAATACCGGTCGTTTCCAGCAATGGTACAAGGTCAACAATGACTACGTTCTGGTCAATGAGCGTACCAACAAAATTGTACGAATCATGAACTAAGCTTTCTCCATTACTGCTCGTCTTGCAGACACCTGAAGTCCCCTTCAGGTGTTTTTTTATATCTGCACTTCCACTTGCGTTTTTTTTCATTAGAATCAAAGCTGGATCTTCAATCATTGAAATGGGCACAGCATGACTTCAGCAGAAACGTCACAAAGCACAACCTTGCAATATGTGCACTGGTTTCGCCATTCTGCGCCTTATATCAATGCGCACCGCAATAAAACCTTTGTAATCATGTTTGATGGCGAAGCCGTCTTAAATGATAACTTTCAGCATATTATTCACGATATTGCTTTATTACATTCTTTGGGCATTCGGCTGATTCTGGTACATGGTGCACGTCCGCAAATTAACCAGAATCTGGCTCAAAGCCAGATTACGACGCCTTTTTACCAGCAGCGTCGGGTCACCACACGTGAATCTTTAAGCTGCGTGATGAATGCCGTCGGTTCGATCCGCCTACAAATTGAAGCACTGCTGTCTATGGGACTGGCCAATTCGCCGATGTATGGCGCCCGGATTGATACCGTTTCAGGGAATTTTGTCACCGCCAAGCCGTATGGCATCCGCGATGGTATCGATTTTCAGTTGACCGGTGAAGTGCGCGCGGTTGATACCGATGCGATTCAGCGCCATCTGGACAGTCATAATATTGTGGTGCTTGGCCCGACCGGTTATTCCACTACCGGAGAAGTTTTTAATCTGCTGGCTGAAGAAGTTGCTACCAAAACTGCGATTCGCCTTAAGGCAGATAAACTGATTTTTCTCGGTAAGCAGCATGGTCTGATGGACAGTAACGGCCAACTCAAACGCGAAGTGACACCGCAACAACTGGATGATTTTATTCCGGTCGAACAAGATGCGCTTGAAAGAGGACTACAATTGAAAGCCGCACAGGAAGCCTCAATGAACGGCGTACATCGGGTGCATCTGATTTCTTATGCCTATGATGGTGCCCTGCTGGAAGAGCTGTTCACCCGGGATGGTTCCGGAACTCTGGTCACCGACGCGCATTATGAAGAAGTGCGGATGGCCGATATTCAGGATGTCGGTGGCCTGATCGGTTTGCTGCGTCCACTGGAAGAAGAAGGCATTCTGGTCTATCGTTCGCGTGAACGCCTAGAAAATGAAATCAACCAGTTTGCCGTAATCGAACGGGACGGCATGATTCTGGCCTGTGCCGCCCTCTACCCGATTCCGACGACAGGGGATGAATTGCGTTCTGCAGAAATTGCCTGTGTTGCGGTACATCCCAGTTATCGCAAGTCTAATCGGGGTAGCCAGATCCTGCATTATCTAGAAGAAAAAGCCAAAAGCATGCAGATTCAGCAACTGTTTATTTTAACTACCCGCACCGCGCACTGGTTTCTGGAACAAGGCTTTGAACCGGCTTCAGTCGATGACCTGCCGGATGCCCGTCAGGCATTTTACAATTATCAACGTAATTCAATTGTTTGCAAAAAGTCACTTTAAAGTGGCTTTTTCTTTCAGTGCTTTAGCTTAATTTTAGATAAAGATATCTGGCAATCTCGCTTTAAATTTTAAAATTCTATTACTCGTTTTTAGCTAAACATATCAATAGATTAGATTTAAAAAAATAACTATAAATTTCATAGGTTTGATTAATTTAAATATTAAATCTTCATTTTTATATAAATCACTTTTCTGCATAAGTTTTGCGCTTTTTTATTTATCTTTTTTCTTCATTAGAAATTCCTGAATAGTTATTTTTTTAGAAAAACAAAAACGATTAGCGTGTGTCTAAGTTTTCATTCACTAGCTTTTCACTTTCGGGAGTTTTGATTCATGCGCCAATCTCATGTTCAGTTTTTAACAAAGACTGCGGTACTCGGTACCGCGATGGCTGGTGTCATGATGCTTTCAGGCTGCTCGAAAAAAGAAGAGACCATTACCCTGAATATCGGTTTCCAAAAATACGGCATATTACCTATTTTAAAAGAACGCGGCACGCTGGAAACCAGCTTAAAACAGCAAGGGGTCAATGTGAAATGGGTAGAATTTCCGGCCGGCCCACAACTGCTTGAGGGCCTGAATGTTGGCAGCGTCTCTTTTGGTGAAGCCGGTGAAGCACCGCCAATTTTTGCCCAGGCGGCCAACTCAAATCTGGTCTATGTGGCCAATCAGCCGCAAGCACCTAAGGCCGAAGCCTTGATTGTACCGAAAGATTCACCAATCCAGTCTATTCAGGATCTGAAAGGCAAACGGGTAGCCCTGAACAAAGGTTCAAATGTGCATTACCTGCTGTTAAAAGTTCTGGAAGCCAACAAGCTGACACTCGGTGATATTGAAGTGATTTATCTACCACCTTCCGATGCACGTGCTGCATTTGAACGTGGTGCAGTCGATGCTTGGGTGATCTGGGATCCGTTCTTTGCAGCTGCTGAACATCAAATTGGTGCGCGTGTCATTGCCAGCGGTGAAAATGTGGTGAGCAATCATCAGTTCTATCTGGCAGATCGCAAGTTCGCAGAAAGCTATCCTCAGGTGGTACAGGCGGTGGTCAACGAACTGAATCTGACCACGGACTGGGTGGCAAAAAATCAGGACGCTGCCGCTCAGCTCCTGCAAAAACCGACAGGTCTGGCCGTCGATGTCTTAAAAACCTCTATTTCACGCATGGGCTTCGGTGTTAAACCCCTCACGACTGACGTGATTCAAAAACAGCAACAGGTCGCCGATGCATTTTATGCGCAGCAGCTGATTCCACAAAAGCTGAATATTGATGCAGCAATTATTAAATAACAGCAGAATAATTCGAGAATAAAGATGAGTCATATAAAAACAGTTTCTTATATCAGCTTAGCGCTATTGAGCTTTAGTCTGACTGGCTGCCAGAAACAGGAACCACAGCAAACGGCTGCCGCAGAAACCACGTCAGCGCAACAAGTTAAAACCATTGCGATTGGCTTTCAGAAATCAGCCTTAAATCTGCTGGTGGCACGTGATGAAAAGCTGTTAGAACAACAATTTCCCAATGCCAAAATTGAATGGAAAGAGTTTCCGGCAGGCCCACAAATGCTGGAAGCCTTAGCAGTCGGTGCAGTGGATTATGGCTATGTGGGAAATACTCCGCCTATTTTTGCACAGGCGGCAGACAAAGCCCTGAGCTACGTGGCCTTTGAAAAAGTGGCGGGAAATTCTTTGGCCGTGGTCGTGCCGAAAGACAGTGCCATTCAAAATATTCAACAATTGAAAGGAAAACGGATCGCGGTGCAGAAAGGTTCAAGTGCCCATGAACTTCTGGCCAAAACCCTGGAAAAAGCCGGATTAAGCTGGTCAGAGATTCAAGCCGTCTGGCTTCCCCCTGCGGATGCACGTGCTGCTTTTGACAAAAAAGCCATTGATGCCTGGGCAATCTGGGATCCCTTCCTGGGTGCAGCCGAGTTCGACAGCAAGGTTAAGGTGCTGATTGAATCTAGTGACTTTCCACAAACCTACTCCTTTTATATCGGCAATCCCGAATTTATTCAGAAGCATCCGGATAGCCCCGGGAAGTTTATCCAGGCTTTAAATGCATCTGACCAGTGGATTCTTAAAAACCAGGCTGTAGCTCTAGATATTTATCAGAAAAGTACCGGTCTGAAACCGGATGTAGCGAAGATTGCATTTGAGCGTCGTCTTAAACCTTCGCCGGTACAACCATTAACGACGGAAGTGATCAAAGCTCAACAGAATATTGCCGATCTCTTCCAGCAGGTTCAACTGATTCCCAAAACCATCAGCGTCCAGCAACAGATCTGGTCGCCAGCGGCCACACATTGATGAGCAAACAAGATCATTTAATTTAAGGAATATTACATGAAAATTTTCTGGTTTATCCCCACTCATGGCGACAGTCGTTACTTAGGCACCAGCAAGGGCGCACGTGTTGTAGATCATGCATACATGAAGCAGATTGCCGTTGCCGTGGATAATCTTGGTTATGAAGGTGTCCTGATTCCGACTGGCCGTTCTTGTGAAGATCCATGGTTAACTGCAGCCAGCCTGATTGATGCGACCAAAAAATTAAAATTCCTGGTGGCATTGCGTCCAGGCGTGACCACGCCGGCACTGGCTGCACGTATGGCCGCGACCTTTGACCGCTTGTCTAATGGCCGAGTACTCCTGAATCTAGTGACTGGCGGTGACGAGCAGGAGCTAAAAGGTGATGGCGTCTATGAAGATCACACAACCCGTTATAAAACGGCGACCGAATACACCACCATCTGGCGTGAAATTTTAAAACGCTCACATACCGGTGAAAGCTTTAGTTTCCATGGCGAACGCTTAAGTGTCGATGATGCAAAATTGCTGTATCCACCCATTCAGCAGCCGCATCCGCCTTTATGGTTTGGTGGCTCATCGGATGATGCCATTGAGCTGGCCACGGATCAGGTCGATACTTACTTGACCTGGGGCGAGCCACCGGCAGCAGTCAAAGAAAAAATTGCAGTGGTAAAAGCCAAGGCTGCAGCTAAAGGTCGTGAACTGAATTACGGGATCCGTTTACACGTGATCGTACGCGAAACCAATGAGCAGGCCTGGGCGGC
This sequence comes from Acinetobacter sp. RG5, assembly GCF_031844265.1. Lineage (GTDB taxonomy): Bacteria > Pseudomonadota > Gammaproteobacteria > Pseudomonadales > Moraxellaceae > Acinetobacter. The sequence continues at coordinate 9,250 of NZ_JAUZUV010000027.1, forward strand.
GGCTGAAGAACTGATTCAATATGTGGATGATGCCACTATCGCTGCAGCCCAAGCCAAGTTCAAATCCATGGACTCGGTCGGTCAGCGCCGTATGGCAGAACTGCACAATGGCGATCGCAGCAAACTCGAAGTTTCTCCAAACCTCTGGGCAGGTGTGGGTCTGGTTCGTGGTGGTGCAGGTACGGCACTGGTCGGTGATCCGGAAACTGTCGCTGCACGTATCCAGGAATATGCCGATCTGGGGATCATCACCTTTATTTTCTCAGGCTATCCACATCTGGAAGAATCCATCCGTTTTGCAGAACTGGTATTCCCTTTACTTCCACTGGAAACCCAGCAAAAACTCACTCAACCAAACTTGACCGGTCCATTTGGTGAAATCGTGGCGAACAACTACACACCGGACGAGAACAAGCAGGCTGAGAAAATTAAGGAGTCTGCTTAATGTCAAAAGTCGTTTCCGTTGAAACCCTGACCCCAAAGCAAGTTTCACGTGGAACAATTCTGGGGCAGCATCTGCTGCCCTGGCTGGTTCCAATTTTCTTGATTGCAGTTTGGCAAATTGCCTCTAGCACAGGCCTGCTGGAAAGCCGGATTCTGCCTGCACCGAGTGCCGTGGTTTTAGCCTTCTGGAATTTATTGCTCAGCGGTGAACTGTGGACGCATGTGCAAGTCAGTGCAGGACGTGCCATCAGCGGATTATTGGTAGGTGGTGGTTTGGGCCTATTGCTGGGTCTGTTAAATGGTTCATCCAAAACTGCCTCTACCCTGCTCGACACCACCTTGCAGATGATCCGCAATATTCCTGCACTGGCACTCATTCCCCTAGTCATCTTATGGTTCGGGATTGATGAATCTGCCAAATTGTTTCTGGTGGCGATTGGGGTATTTTTCCCGATTTATATCAATACCTATCATGGGATTCGTTCCGTCGATCCGCAATTGATCGAGATGGGCAAAAGCTATGGCTTAACTCGCTGGCAACTGTATAAAGAAATTATTCTGCCGGGTGCGATGCCGTCAATTCTGGTCGGACTGCGTTTTTCTCTAGGTCTGGTCTGGGTATTGTTAATCGTGGCCGAAACCATTTCCGCCCAGTCTGGTATTGGTTATATGACCATGAATGCACGTGAATTTTTGCAAACTGACGTGGTTCTGGTAGGTATTTTATTGTATGCCCTGCTTGGCAAACTGGCCGATGTTCTGGCAGTGGCTTTAGAACGTTTCCTTCTGAGCTGGCATGCCGGGTATCAAAAATAAAGAATAAATGAGGAGCATGTGATGACTGATCTCAGTTTAGGGCGTCATGCCAATGACCCTATTGTGCCACTGGAACCACCTACGGCAGATATCAATCCTGCTGCAGTGCTCGGTGCCGAAATTATCATTGAACAGCTGCACAAGTTTTACGGTTCGGTCAAGGTTCTGGAAGATCTGGACCTGCATATCCAGCCGGGTGAATTTCTGGCAATTGTCGGTCGCAGCGGTTGTGGTAAAAGTACCTTATTGCGCCTGATTGCCGACTTGGAAAAACAGAGCTACGGCGAAATCAAATTTAAGTCTGCCCGGCATATCCGTGAAGGCATTACTGCAGATGATATCCGGGTGATGTTTCAGGACCCTCGCCTGTTGCCCTGGCGCAGCATCGAACAGAATGTGCAACTCGGTTTACCGAAGGAGCAGCATGCCAAAGCTTCGCAAATGCTGGAAAAGGTCGGGCTCAAAGAAAAAGCTGGACTCTGGCCTTCACAACTTTCCGGGGGTCAACGGCAACGTACTGCCTTGGCGCGGGCATTGTCGCATCAACCGCGTATTCTACTGCTGGACGAACCGCTCGGTGCTCTGGATGCCCTAACACGTCTGGAAATGCAAAACCTGATTGAGCACCTCTGGACCGAACAAGGCTTTACCGCCATTCTGGTCACGCATGACGTCAGTGAAGCCGTGCAACTGGCAGACCGGATTATCTTGCTGGACAAAGGCCATATTGCCAAAGAGTTTAGAGTCAATTTGCCACGTCCCCGGCAAAAAAGTGTGACATTTGCAGAACTGGAACAGCAGGTCTTGCAGGCAGTTTTAGCGACCTGAATACCCACTCCAACCCAAAATCGCACATGGTTTTGGGTCTTATTCTTATAAAAAATACTTTTATCTCAATGAGAAGACATTTTCATCACTTTCATTTCAACATTATTCTTCTCCTCCATTGATGAAGAAAAAAGATGAATAAATGAAGTATTTTCAGAAACTTGAATTTTTCTCCCGGTGTAGATGCATTTAGCCTGTTTTAAATATTAATCTAGAGAATAAATCATCATTATTCAAAAAATTAGCCTGTGACTGTGTGCACAAATCTGATGATTTGCCGTACAATTGAGGATTCCCTTTTTCATTGTTTTTTATATTTGCTAATGGAACAAAAAAAGAGTACTCAAAAACGCAATCAGCTGCTAAATGCTGCACTAGACGTATTTTCCCTATATGGTTTTAATGGGGCAAGTCTGGATGAAATCGCACAAATTGCAGAAATGCATAAGTCGAATATTTTCTATTATTATGAAAATAAAGAAGCCCTGTATGTCGAGGTATTAACCACCGTTTTACAAAAATGGCTGGCGCCTTTACAAACCCTGGAAGCTGAACTTGAACCTGAAGAAGCGATCACCAATTATTTGATGCAAAAAATTGAAGTGTCGCGTACCCAGCCTAAAGCATCCCGTTTATTTGCTTTGGAGGTGATTCAAGGTGCACCGCATATTCTGGAAATTTTAAAAGGTCCGCTGAAAAAACTGGTCAAGCGTAAAGCCAAAGTAATTTCCAACTGGCAGGAGCAAGGCAAGATTTCTGCAGATATTGATCCTGAGTTACTGATTCTGAATATTTGGGCGATTACCCAGAACTATGCAGACTTTGCGACGCAAATGGAAATGGTCACGGGTAAAACTTTGCGTAACCGCAGCATGCAGCAACGCATTATCCAGCATACGGTACACATGATGTTATACGGCGTGATTCCACGCACGGATAAATAAGCAAGCGCTTCTGATTGGCACACGACCATAGCTGCTATGGTCGCCGAGCAAACTTGACCTTCCTATTTATTTTACCATTTGATATAAATCTAATAATTTTTTCGCACCCAATAACAGATTTTCTTCCCAATCCAGATGCGCAGTCTCATTGGCTCCATCACTAATGTATTTCACTGAAATCAGCCGAACGCCCAGCTTTTTACAGACTTTGGCCAAGGCATAGCCTTCCATATCGACCAAATTACACGCCACTTTTGAAATACCGGTTTCAAAGCTGTCGCCTGTGCCACAAATCCCTTTCGGCAAATGGTCAAAGTAAGACTCCAGCTCAATCGCACCCGGGAAATGCTGATCCATCGGGGTCATACCGACCTCAAAGCCGAGGGGTGAAACATCCATATCACGCTGTACAAATTGCGTGACTTCAACCAGTTCATGCGCATTGAAATGCGAACTCCCCGCGCTGCCCAAATTCAGCAAGGTACTGCAACCGGTGTTCTGAATTACCTCAAAGGCTTTAAAGGCCGCGTTGACTTTGCCAATCCCGCTGTAATGCACCTGAACGCCTTCTGCTTCAAACAAGCCTTTGGATTCATTGGATAGAGCCATGATGAGCGCCAGATCGGACATTCGAAACACCTGATATCAAGAAAAACCCTGACATTAGAAAACAAAAGCGGCTGAATGAAAAGCACCAGTGCTCTGATCAGACATCATCAATGTGTACAAAAACAAAACTGCTCAATTCTAAGGAAGATGAATTTTCAAGAAAAATATTGCATAAAAACACAACAGCAAGACGAAAGCGCGAGATTATGGCAATATATAGCCTCTCGATATTTCTAAGCACTTGATTTGCCCATGCAGCTGCTCCGTCTAAATGCTTTAGCCTCTCATTCTGAATTACCCAAAACTGCCGTGACCATCGGTAATTTTGACGGCGTGCATTTAGGCCATCAGGCGATGATCCGTCAGCTGCAACAGGTGGCCAAAGCACAGGGTTTAAAATCTGTAGTGATGATTTTCGAGCCGCAACCACTTGAATACTTTCAGGGTTATGATGCCCCACCGCGTATTTCATCATTGCGTGAAAAAGTTGAATATCTGACTGAGCTGGGTGTGGACTATATCGCAGTGGCGAAATTTGACCATACTTTTCGCAGCCTGACTGCAGAAGCTTTTGCCGACATTTTAAAAGAAAAACTGAATGCCCGGCATCTGGTCTTAGGCGATGATTTTCACTTTGGTAAAAACCGCCAAGGCAACAGCGAATTCCTGCGCAATTACGGGTTTGAAGTGACCAATTTAAATACCATTGCTCTAGATGGTGAACGGGTCAGTTCCACCCGGATTCGCCAGACCTTGCAAGCTGGTGATTTAGCCTTGGCCGCACAATTGCTGGGTCGTCCTTATAGCATTACTGGGCGGGTGCAATATGGCGATCAGATTGGTCGAACCATTGATTTCCCGACCATTAATGTACGGCTCAACCGTCATAAGCCCTGCCTGAAAGGAATTTATGGGGTGGAAGTCATTTGTGAAACCCAATCCTTAAAAGACAAAGTAAAAGCCGACTCTGCAACGCAAACCGGTATTGCGGGTTATGACCCGACTGCCCTGTTTGGGGCAGGTCATGTCGGCACACGTCCAGCCATCAAACAAGCACACCCAGAGTGGCGATTAGAAGTACATTTTCCAGATGTTTCTGCTAATCTGTATGGCCTGTTGATGCGGGTGACGTTCTTAAACTATTTACATGGCGAAAAGGACTATCCTTCGCTTGAAGCGCTAAAAGCCGGAATTGATGATGATGTCGAGAAACTGCTTGAGTTTCGTCGAAATCACCCCACATTTCCCTTTTAATATCCCATATTTTTATTGTAAAACGTGTCAGTGACATAACTGATTAGATTGGAAGATGACTTGCATGAGCGATAAGCAAACTCCTGAAAATGCAGTGGACTATAAAGCCACGCTAAACCTCCCAGGTACTGACTTTGCAATGAAAGCAAATTTGGCAGTACGTGAAGCGAAATGGTTAGAAGAGTGGTATGCCGACAACATTTATCAGCAGATTCGTGAATCGCGTATTGGCAAGAAAAAATACGTGCTTCATGACGGCCCTCCTTATGCCAATGGTCAAATTCATTTGGGTCATGCGGTCAACAAAGTACTCAAAGACATCATTATCAAAAGCCGTGTCATGGATGGCTTTGATGCACCGTATGTACCGGGCTGGGACTGTCACGGTTTGCCAATCGAACTCAAAGTCGAAGAAAAAGTCGGTAAAGTCGGCGTAAAAGTGGATGCATCTACCTTCCGTAAAGCCTGCCGTGAATATGCCTACACCCAAGTTGAGCTTCAAAAGAAAGACTTCGTACGTATGGGCGTATTCGGGGATTGGGACAATCCTTACTTAACGATGAACTTCAAACAAGAAGCTGACATCGTACGTTCATTGGGTGCAATCGCGAAAGCAGGTCATATCGAGCCAGGTCTGAAACCAGTCAACTGGTGTTTAGACTGTGGTTCATCACTCGCTGAAGCTGAAGTTGAATACGAAGATAAAAAATCTGACGCAATTGACGTCGGTTTCACGGTTGTAGACCTTGCTGATTTATCTGCACGTGTCGGCGTAGAAATCGCTGATCGTACGGATATCGTGATTTGGACAACAACGCCTTGGACCATGCCTGCCAACCAAGCGGTTGCATTACACGCTGAACTTGAATACCAACTGGTGAAAGCAATTGGTGAAGACAAAGCATCACAAAACTTCATCCTTGCGAAATCATTGGTTGAGTCTGCAACTCAGCGTTATGGCTTTACTGCATTTGAAGTGCTTGCTGAATTCACAGGTGCAAAACTTGAGAATTTAGTTCTTCAACATCCTTTAATTGCTGAACGCCAAGTCCCAGTGATCTTGGGTGAACACGTCACCGATGCTAGCGGTACAGGTGCAGTACATACCGCACCGGGCCACGGTGTGGACGACTATAAAGTTGGTTTACAGTACAACTTAAAAGTAGAAAACCCAGTCGGCGGTAATGGTGTGTATTTACCGACTTCGCCAATCTTCCCGGGCGAGCACATCTACAAAGCCAATCCAAAAATCATTGCAGCATTGACTGAAGCGACCAAGCTTTGGGCACACGTGGTGATCAAGCATAGCTACCCGCATTGCTGGCGCCATAAAACCCCGATTATCTTCCGTGCGACCCCACAATGGTTCATCAGCATGGATGCCAAAGGTCTGCGTCAAAATGCACTGAATGCGATTGAAAACGAGATCAGCTTTGTACCGGACTGGGGTAAAAACCGTATCCAGGCGATGATTGAAGGTCGTCCGGACTGGTGTATTTCACGTCAACGTACTTGGGGTGTGCCAATTCCGTTCTTCGTACACAAAGACACCAATGAATTGCACCCACGTACGCCTGAACTGATTGAAGAAGTGGCTAAGCTGATCGAGCAAGAAGGCATTGATGGCTGGTATAACCGTGATGCCTCTGAGTTTATCGGTGCGGATGCTGAACAATACAACGCAGTTCGTGACACATTAGATGTCTGGTTTGACTCTGGTACAACGCACTATGCGGTACTGCGTGAACGTGAAGAACTGACTGATCCTGCTGATTTGTACCTTGAAGGTTCAGACCAGCACCGTGGCTGGTTCCAGTCGTCGTTATTGACCTCGATTGCGATTAACGAACGTGCGCCATATAAAGGTCTATTGACTCACGGTTTCGTCGTGGATGAAAAAGGCCGCAAGATGTCCAAGTCGATCGGTAACGTGATCACGCCGCAAGACATCATTAAAGATATGGGTGCGGATGGTTTACGTTTCTGGATCGCCTCTGCGGATTACCGTTATGAAATGACAGCGGGTAAAGAAATCTTTAGCCGTGCCTCTGACGGTTACCGTCGTATTCGTAACACGCTTCGTTTCTTATTGGCGAATTTGAATGGTTTCAAACCATCAACAGATGCCCTGCCTGTAGATCAATTGATCGCACTTGATCAATACATCTTGCAACGTGCATCTGAAGTGCAAGAAACTATTAAGAAAGCATACGAAGATATGAACTTCCATATCGTCACCACTGCTTTAACGAATTTCTGTATCAACGACTTAGGTGGTTTCTACTTAGATATCATCAAAGACCGTCAGTACACCACGAAAGCGGATTCGCAAGCACGTCATTCTGCACAAACTGCGTTGTATCACTTGGTACAGGCATTCGTGCGTTGGATGTCACCAATCCTGAGCTTCACTGCACAAGAAGCTTGGCCGTTAATCCCTGAGCAATCAGAGAAATACGTGTTCACGGCTGAATGGTATGATATTCCTGTGGCTTCAACTGCAAATGTAGTATCTGAAGCTGAATGGCAAACGCTCCTTGCTGTGAAATCTGCAGTAAATAAATTCATTGAAACTGCACGTACCGCTAAAACTGTCGGTTCTAACTTGTCTGCCAAAGTTGAACTTTGGGCAAATGCTGAATTAAAAGCAGTGCTAGATAAGTTAAGTGATGAGCTTCGTTTCGTCCTGATCACATCACAAGTGATCGTGAATGCATTTGATGCAGCACAAGGTGAAGCATCTGATCTTGAAGGCTTAAACGTAAAAGTTTCAGCAGCTGATGGCGAAAAATGCGTACGTTGCTGGCATGTATTACCAGATGTAAATACACATTCTGCACATCCTGGTCTATGCGGTCGTTGTATTATCAACCTTCCTACAGGCCAAGGCGAAGAGAGAAAATATGCCTAATACCCACAGCAAAAAGGGCTTATTCCAGTTCTATCCCCATAATTTATGGTGGGTTGGGCTGGCCATTCTGGCGATCATTCTGGATCAATGGACCAAATGGATTGCAGTGACAAATCTGAATTATGCAGATCCTGTTCCTGTGCTGCCCTTTTTAAATTGGACACTGCTACATAACTATGGCGCTGCCTTTAGTTTCCTGTCCGATGCTGGTGGTTGGCAACGCTATTTCTTTACTTCACTGGCAGGTTTAGTGTCTGTGATCTTCGTGTTTTGGCTGATGCGTATGCCAAAAGACATGAAAATCTTGCCGTTAGCGATTGCCCTGATTCTGGGTGGTGCCATCGGTAATTTAATCGACCGGGTTAGCCTCGGCTATGTGGTCGATTTTATTCATGTGTATTACCAGAACAGCCACTTCCCTGCGTTCAATATTGCAGATAGTGCCATTACTGTAGGCACTATTCTGATGCTGATTGATACCTTTTTCTTAGAAAAACATCGAATTCAACGGGCGCAAGCACAACATGACTGATTTTATTCATCCTAACGAAGAAACTCGGGTTGCAGACGGTTCTAAAGTCGAGCTGCACTTTTCTGTCGCAATCGAAAATGGCGTAGAAATTGACAATACCCGTAGCCGTGAAGAACCGGTCAGCCTGGTGATTGGTGATGGCAATTTACTGCCTGGTTTTGAAAAAGCATTGTTTGGTTTACGTGCCGGTGACCGTCGTACGGTGAGCCTGCCGCCAGAAGATGCTTTTGGTCCATGGAATCCAGAAAACATCCAGAAATTTGATACGGTGAAGTTCGGAGAACGTCCGATCGAAGGTCACATGATCGAGTTTGAAGACAAAGCCAAAGCCACCCTGTATGGCGTGGTGAGATCGGTGAATGATGACATCACTGAAGTGGACTTTAACCATCCATTGGCAGGCAAAAACATCACCTTTGAAGTGGAAATCTTTAAAGTGACACCTGCGGGTCAACAAGGCATTAAACTGATGTAAGACATTAGCTAATTAACTGATTTTAAAAAAGCTCCTTCGGGAGCTTTTTTATTTTCCGGATACAAATCATCTCTAGTCACCTTCCTGAAATCTGATTATTTTAATTTGATGATCAGATCCGAAGAAAGGATGAAACATGAAAATTTATATTGTGGTTGGGAGTGTGCGTGAAGGACGTACCGCGATTAAAGTGGCGCACTGGGTACTGCAGGAAATTAAAAGTTATTCCTTTAGCACTTTGGAAACTGAAATTGTCGATTTAAAAGAATGGGATCTTCCGCTATTTTCTGGTGCCCATCCTCCCCTGACCGGGATTTATGATCAGCCCAAACAGCAAGAGTGGGCCGACAAGATTGCGCTTGGCGATGCCTTTATTTTTGTCACGCCTGAATACAATCATGGCTATAGCCCTGCCCTGAAAAATGCCCTGGATTATCTCGGCAAGGAATGGCAAGGCAAGCCGGCAGCTTATATTGGTTATGGCGCAACCAATGGCTCACGTTCGATTGACCAGATTCGTCAAGTCGGCACTCAACTTGGACTGGTAGATACCAATGCCGTGATCGAAATCCGTGACATCTTTGCACGCAACAAAGATTATTCCTTCCAAGGCAATGAATTTGATAATAAAAACTTAAAAGCTGTAGTGGATAGACTGATTCAATATGTCAGTGCTTAATGACTGGACGACAGCCCTGTACGTTTTAGCCTACATGCAGCGCAGAGTTTAGCCGCTATGCAGTCATTTTATGCGAGGCTATAGTGAGTACATAGACAGACAGGAAGTCTGCAAAGCGATACGACAACAATAAAAAGCGCCAATCAACAGGACGTTGACAGATTAGACAGGAGTCAGATCTGAGAAGCAAATCCAGAAAAGCCTCGACAGGATGTTGAGGCTTTTCTGTTTAAACTTTAGGTTTAACTAGAGTAGTGATCGGAATGCATCAAACATCAACCTTAAAGCCGAGATCAACATCACAGGCGGCCTGCCCTCCCCGGATCTCCCAATTTTCTAGTGCACTTTCTCTCAGATGAATCAGAATATGATCTGCAGGAATGCCGATTTCTCCGAGACTTTTGACCATCTGCTGATACAAATTGCGCTTGGTCTCCAGACTGCGGCCAGCAAAACAGTCAATACTGATCAAGGTAAAATATTCAGGCTGAGCTAAATGGCTCATATAATGAAAACGATGCGCTTCATGCACGACCAGACGAATATTACGATCATATTCAGGCAGCTGAAAGGCAGTTTTCACACAATGAAATACGCTGTTAAGCAATTGTTCCTCAACTGCTTGAGGATATTGTTGCCGAACTTCAATTTGAATCGTAGGCATAGGAGCTTCCTTTTTATTATTTTATGGACGTTTTTATTTATATCAGTTGATGCATATCAAAAGAGTTTTCTCTCGCTAACATACAGCAAAATCATCACCGCAGTTTATGATTTGGTCAGATGATCATTTTGAAACAGTATTTTTAAAATTATCTTTTAAAATTCGGCTGTCGGCTTTGACCTACAATCCATGCAGTTAAACTGCCCTATTGCGTTGTATCGCTTCAGGCTATATTCAGATCATACCAAGACAGGAAGTCTTGTAAGAAAAATAAAAAAATTCACGTAGCAGGATGCTGATCGGTATAACAGACATTATACCTTTAACAGAATATGAAAAGGCCTTCACAGGATGTAGAGGCCTTTTTCTTTCATGCCAGCATCAGCTTAAAAAGATTTTTATTCAGATGGTCAGCTTATTCAATATTTCATATTTAGATAAGCATCCTAAAAGCAGAGGATTAAGGTGCTGTCATTTTTAACAGAGCTGCTTGCGGACCATCTTGAATCACCCACAGTGAACCATCCTGTGCCTGAGCAACCCCGCGAATCCGCTCTTTCATATCCAGACGCTGAACTTCTTTCACTGGGGTCTGGTTCGTATCCACAATCACAATCGCCTTGGAAGACAGACCGGTCGCAATCGCCTTATTTTTCCATTGCGGGAAGACATTAGCCGTATAAAATATTAAATCTGAAGGAGAAATTACCGGAGTCCAATCCAGTGCCGGGGCTTCAAATTCAGGTCGGGTACTGTGATCAGGAATGGGCTTGCCATCATAATGATTGCCATTAGACACTAACGGATAACCATAATTTTTAGCTTTGACAATCTTGTTCAGTTCATCGCCGCCTTTCGGTCCCATTTCGATCACCCAAAGCTGCCCTTCCGGATCAAAAGCCATGCCTAGAGGATTACGATGTCCGAGACTCCAGACCTGCTGGGCAATTTTACCCTGAGTCATAAACGGATTATCGGCAGGGATTGAGCCATCATCATTCAGGCGAATAATTTTACCGGCATTAGATTGCATGTCCTGTGCAGGATCAAATTGCTGACGCTCTCCTGAACTGATCCATAACTTACCATCCGACCCGAATATAATCCGATGGGCATAATGTCCCTGGCCTGAAAATTTCGGAACTTGCGTCCAGATCCGTTCAATTTGTGTGAGTTGAGGAGTGGCTTGATTTAGGTCCAGTTTGCCACGAATCACCACTGCACCATATCCGCCTTGGCCTTGTTCGGCATAGCTCAGATATACCCACCGATTCTTTGCAAAATCTGGATGTAAGGCTACTTCACCTAAGCCACCCTGGCCTCCATATGCGACTTGAGGTATACCTTTAACTTCAATTTTTTTCTTGGTTTTTGGATCAAAGAGCTGCAATTTTCCTTTGCGCTCAGTAATCAATAGTCGGCCATCATTTAAAGTAGTAATCGCCCATGGTTCATTAAATTGAGCAACCTGTTCGGTCTTATATTTTTGCAAGTTTGAAGAGACTGCATCCGATTTGGCAGCTGATGTAGATGCCTCTTGAGTACTTCTAGAAGATGAATTCTCTGCATGACAGGCAGTAAACGCTAAAGCACAACAACTGAGTAGAATTTTTATTTTAAATTGCGACAACATTATCTTCTCCATACTGATTTATTATTCAAATTAAAATCAAGATACAGAATTCCTGATGTAAATTCAGCAGAGAAAGGTAAATAGATACATTTTAAAAGCTATAAAACGATTTAATTTTGAAGTTTTATTTATATTTTTTGCACAAAAAACACCCCCTATCATTTGAC
>NZ_JAUZUV010000028.1:0-18815 GCF_031844265.1 Acinetobacter sp. RG5
ATTACCAAAATTCACCTTCCCAGGTGGTTCTTTGATTGGTGATGATGCCGGCTTCCTGAACTTTGCCAAGATCAAGGGTTCACATACTGCGATGAAATCCGGCATGCTCTGCGGTGAAGCGGTGTTTGAAGCGATTGCTGCTGGTGTAGAAAAAGGCGGTGATCTGGCGGTGGCGCGTGTAGTGGAAGGCGAAGATTTCTTTGTCAAAGAACTGACTGCTTATACCGACAAGTTTAACAACAGCTGGCTGAAAGAAGAGCTGTATAACTCGCGTAACTTTGGCCCGGCAATGCACAAGTTCGGTCAATGGATCGGGGGTGCCTTTAACTTTATCGACCAGAACGTGTTTAAAGTGCCATTTACCCTGCACGATCTGGTTCAGGATCATGCTGCGTTGAAAACCCAGGCGGCTGAAAGCTTCAAGCCAAACTATCCAAAACCGGATGGCAAGCTGACCTTTGACCGTCTGTCTTCAGTGTTTGTCTCGAATACGGTCCATGAAGAAAACCAGCCAGCGCATCTGAAACTCACCGATGCCTCTATTCCGGTGGAAGTGAACCTGCCGAAATGGGATGAGCCTGCACAGCGTTACTGCCCGGCAGGTGTTTATGAAATCATGGAAAATAATGACGGTTCGAAACGCTTCCAGATCAATGCAGCCAACTGTGTGCACTGCAAGACCTGTGACATTAAGGACCCTTCCCAGAACATCACCTGGGTGACACCGGAAGGTGGTGGTGGTCCGAATTACCCGAATATGTAAGGTAATTCCTGTGAATGAGAAAAATACATCTATTTCTCACATTCATATACCCACTCTTGAAGCAGTTAGTATTAACACTTCACTTTAATTTTTTAGGTAATTCCAGTTCCCTCGGGAGCTGGGATTAATAAATTTTCAAATAGAAAAATAGAAAAATAGAAAAATAGAAAAATAGAAAAATAGAAAAATAGAAAAATAGAAAAGATTGCATATAGGGTCAGAGATAAAAATAGCCTACTCGAAACCGAGTAAGCCATTTTTTAAGATTTAAAACAAATGACGAAAAATTTTAGTCATTCTTCTATGGATTATTGCTGAGCCACAAACTTGGCACGCGCTGCATGCAATTTCTTATAGCTGTCAATTAAACGTAGATGACGATCCAGCCCTTCAAGCTGCATGTTGGTTTCGGTCAAACCATAGAAACGGACTGTTCCTTCAATTGAACCTAAAACGGCATCCATACGGGCATCACCAAACATACGACGGAAGTTGTGTTCATAATCTTCCAGTTCCATTTCATCATCCAGAATGACTTCCAGAACGACATTCATGCACTGGTAGAACAGGCCACGTTCAACGGTATTGGTATTGAACTGCAGGAACTGCTCAACCAGATCTTTGGCTTCTTCAAATTGCTGCAAAGCCACATAAATCAGCAGTTTCAGTTCCAGAATCGTGAGTTGGCCCCATTCAGTATTTTCATCGAACTCGATACCGATCAAGGTTTTGATTTCGGTATAGTCATCCTCATCTGCTTCTTCCAGACGCTCAACCAATGCTTCCAATTGTTCATCATCCAGACGGTGCAGATTCAGGATATCTCCACGATATAACAAAGCCTTGTTGGTATTGTCCCAAACCAGATCTTCTACCAGATAAATTTCCGAATAGCCCGGTACCAGAATACGGCAAGCTGTTGCACCTAGATGCTGATACACCGCCATATAAACTTCATGGCCCATGTCTTCCAGAATCGTGAATAATTCCTGAGCTTCGTCCGCATTCGAATTTTGACCGTTATTAGTGAAATCCCACTCGACAAAATCATAATCTGATTTCGCGCTGAAGAAACGCCAAGACACTACACCGCTCGAGTCGATGAAATGCTCGACGAAGTTATTTGGTTCAGTCACGGCATTACTGCTAAAGGTTGGTTTTGGCAGATCATTCAGACCTTCAAAACTACGGCCTTGCAATAACTCAGTCAGACTGCGTTCTAATGCCACTTCAAAGTTAGGATGGGCACCGAATGAGGCAAATACACCGCCAGTACGCGGGTTCATCAGGGTGACACACATGACCGGGAACTGACCGCCTAAAGATGCATCTTTGACCAGAACCGGGAAGCCCTGTTCTTCTAGGCCTTTAATGCCTTCAACAATTTTTGGATATTTTGCCAGAACATGTTCAGGCACATCCGGTAGTGCCAGTTCACCTTCCAGAATTTCGCGTTTTACCCCACGTTCGAAAATTTCAGAAAGACATTGTACTTGCGCTTCAGCCAAGGTATTGCCGGCACTCATCCCGTTACTTAAGTAAAGGTTTTCGATCAGATTCGACGGGAAATAAACGGTTTCACCATCAGACTGACGTACAAATGGCAATGAACAGATGCCACGTGCTTTATTACCAGAGTTGGTGTCGTAAAGATGGATACCCAATAATTCATCTTCAGGATCATAAATTTCACGGGTATGTTCATCTAAAACTTCTGCAGGTAGTTCGCCATTTGGACCTGGCTGGAACCATTTTTCATCTGGATAATGCACAAATTCGGCATTGGCAATATCCTCACCCCAGAACTGGTCGTTATAGAAAAAGTTGCAATTCAGACGCTCAATAAATTCGCCCAAGGCAGATGCCAGCGCACTTTCTTTGGTCGAACCCTTACCATTGGTAAAGCACATTGGTGACTGCGCATTACGGATATGTAGCGACCACACATTCGGCACGATATTACGCCAAGACGCGATTTCAATCTTCATGCCAAGGCCTGCCAGAATGGCAGACATATTGGCAATCGTTTCTTCCAGCGGAAGGTCCTTACCCGGAATGAAAGTCGTATGGTCAGAAGCCAGACTTGGCATTAACAAGGCCTGAGCATCTGCATCGATACTTTCTACTTCTTCAATGACAAATTCAGGACCGGTTTGAATTACTTTCTTGACAGTACAACGATCAATCGAACGTAAAATCCCTTGGCGGTCTTTTTCAGAAATATCAGCCGGCAGTTCCACCTGAATTTTAAAAATCTGTTTATAGCGGTTTTCAGGATCAACAATATTGTTTTGCGAAAGGCGGATATTATCAGTCGGAATGTCACGTGCTGCGCAATAGACTTTGACAAAATAAGCCGCACAAAGTGCTGATGACGCCAGAAAATAATCGAATGGGCCGGGTGCCGAACCATCGCCTTTATAGCGGATCGGCTGATCGGCAATCACCGTGAAGTCATCGAACTTGGCTTCCTGGCGAAGATTATCGAGATAATTGACCTTAATTTCCATGTGGATACCTAAATATTCTTATGTGCCGTCACGGACAGATAAGATGCTGAATCTGAATATACAAGCCGGTT
Organism: Acinetobacter sp. RG5; assembly: GCF_031844265.1. Taxonomy (GTDB): domain Bacteria; phylum Pseudomonadota; class Gammaproteobacteria; order Pseudomonadales; family Moraxellaceae; genus Acinetobacter. The sequence continues at coordinate 3,345 of NZ_JAUZUV010000028.1, forward strand.
CACGGAGGAGAACTTGAATGAAAAATAGAAAATGGTCAGGTTATACCATTTGACGAAGTGTCTGGATAACGCTGCCGAGAATGGGCGCTATTATAGAATTATTTTATGAAATTGATAATATTTGTCTGAAATTCTGGCAGATTAAACCAGATCCTCAGTCTTTCCTGAGCTGCCGGAGCATGAATCAACTTCAAGTCATGGCTTATACTATTAATCAAAGTTGCAGATAAGGCAGATTTTCACCCGCCTAGTCTGAATGATTTCATAATTTTAAAAATCATAACTCAGTGCAAATACTGCAAGATTACGCTGCTTGTCATCATAGCGGTCATAACCGCCAAAGATATATTCACCTGACACACTCAACTGCGGTAAAAGCGCATAACTGAGTCCGGCAGAAGCATAACGAAAGGCAAACTGCTTTTCGGTATCGCCCAGTTCACCGCCCTCATATTTGCCTTCATCGTTAAAATAGCTTCCTGCTGCTGTAATGCTGGCATTGAGACGATCATTCAACTGATGGTTCAGGTTAAGCGTATAAAAAGTATCGCCCTGATTGGCATAAGCCACATCATACAGATAGGTCGATACGCTGGCGCCGATACTGGTTTGATCATTCAACGCACGACTTACATTTAAGCCCAACTCATTTCCAGTGGTGTTCTCACCGCCCGGATAATAATAGGTCGCATTCCATAAATCCCAGTCATAATTTTCGCTGCTATGGGTATAACCCAGCAGAAAATCATGCTCGAATTTGTCTGAACGATGTCCCGGACGCCCCTGCACTTCTGCATAAGAGTATCCAAGCGTAGATCCCCAATATCCAACATAAAAATTGCCATAAGCCAGATTCAATGCAGCCTGTACAGCAACGTCGTCATTTTCAGGTGCATTGGTCAAACCGCGGGAGACGTATTTGGAGACCACACTCAAGTTTCCGCTTGCTTCTATTTGTTTTACTTCCGCATCATCGGCATAACAGTAAAAACTTGAAACAGCAGCACAGCCAAACAGCACTGTTTGATTGAATATTTTCATAAAATATAAATGTATTAAGTAAAGCGGAGATAAAACCGAAAGCAGTCGAGGTTTTATCTCCGCTTTGGGACAAAATTGAAATTCGCTTTACTCCTGCTTTGCTAGGCGGCAGGAATAAAACCATAATTTAAGCGCGAGGCGCCTTGTAAAAAGGTGCAGATGAAGGCGCAAGAGCAGGTTTGCCACGAATATGGTCTGCCAGTTTTTCAGCGATCATAATCGTAGTTGCATTGAGGTTACCGGTAATGATCAAAGGCATAATCGAGGCGTCAATCACACGCAACCCCTGCATTTCATGTACGCGTCCATAACCATCGACAACCGCCATGTCATCCTCACCCATTTTACAGCTACATGATGGATGATACGCGGTTTCTGCATGATTACGAACAAATTCATCAATTTCAGCATCTGTTTGTAGATGTTTTCCCGGACTGATTTCTTCACCACGATAGGGATCCAATGCCGGCTGATGCATAATTTCCCGGGTAATCCGGATGGCATCGCGGAATTCACGCCAGTCCTGCTCGGTACTCATATAGTTGAACAGAATACTTGGATGCTCAAAGGGGTCTTTGGATTTCAGACGGACACGGCCACGTGACGGTGAACGCATAGAGCCCACATGTGCCTGAAAACCATGTTCATGAATGGCATTGGTGCCATTATAATTAATCGCTACAGGCAGGAAATGATACTGGATATTGGGCCAGTCAAATTCGTCTGAGGAGCGGATAAAACCACCGGCTTCAAACTGGTTACTGGCCCCAATACCTTTACCTAAAAACAGCCACTCCGCACCAATCATCGGCTGGTTATACCACTTGAGTGCCGGATATAAGCTAACCGGTCTTTTGCACTTATATTGCAGGTACATTTCCAGATGGTCCTGCAGATTTTCACCAACGCCTGGCAAATCCTGAACCACAGGAATATCCAGACTTTTTAACAGTTCGGCTGGACCTACACCGGAGCGTTGCAGGATTTGCGGTGAGGCAATCGCACCACCACATAATAAAACTTCACGATCCACAAAGACCTGAATCGGCTGTAAGGTATTTTGTCCTTCAAAATATTCCACACCAATTGCCTGATTACGATTAAACAAAATCCGGTTGGTCATAGCGTGGGTAATAATCGTGAGATTATCCCGGTCTTTGGCCATATCCAGATAACCACGTGCTGTACTGGAACGACGGCCTTGCGGCGTTACGGTACGGTCCATCGGTCCAAAACCTTCCTGCTGATAGCCATTCAGGTCATCAGTACGTGGATAGCCGGCCTGTACACCTGCCTCGACCATGGCATGGAACAGTTCATTATTGCCATTTTTAGGTGTTGCCACCGAAACCGGTCCAGAGTCACCATGATAATCATTGCCGCCAATATCGCGCGTTTCAGCTTTTTTATAATACGGCAGACATTCAGCATAGCTCCAGTGTTCTAGCCCCTTCAGGCTGGCCCACTGTTCCAGATCCATAGCATTACCACGAATGTAACACATGCCGTTAATTAATGAAGAACCGCCCAGACCCTTGCCGCGCCCGCACTCCATACGACGGTTATTCATATGTGGTTCAGGATCGGTCAGATAGGCCCAATTATAGCGTCGTCCCTGTAATGGATAAGCCAATGCAGCCGGCATTTGTGTTCTGAAGTCTAGACGGTAATCCGGCCCACCCGCTTCCAGCAACAGGACTTTTACATCCGGATCTTCAGTTAAACGCGCTGCCAGAACATTACCCGCAGAGCCCGCACCGATAATAATATAGTCGTAATTCATCAAATCCCCCTTATGCGCTAAATACAGATTGGAAAGGACTGAGTTCGACCTGAACCGATTTGGTCTGGGTGTAATGCTGCAAGGTCACAAGCCCATTTTCACGTCCAACACCGGAATGTTTATAACCACCGACAGGCATTTCTGCAGGCGATTCACCCCAGGTATTGATCCAGCAAATACCGGCTTCGATCTGATGAATGATCCGATGGGCGCGAGACAAATTAGGAGTGACTACACCAGCGGCCAGACCATACTCTGTGGCATTGGCGCGACAAATAGCCTCTTCTTCTGAGTCATAACTCAAAATACTCATGACCGGTCCAAAAATTTCATCACGGACAATCGTCATGTCGTCACGGCAATCGGTAAATACCGTGGGTAGCACATAAGCGCCTTGGGCAAATTGCTCATCTTCGGCACGGCCACCACCGCAAAGTAAACGAGCACCCTCTTTTTTGCCCTGTTCGATATAATCCAGCACTTTTTCCATATGAGAGAAGCTGGACACTGGACCAAAATTGGTGTCAGGATCAAGTGGATCCCCCATACGGATATAAGGAATGCGCTGCAGAATCTTTTCTTCGAATTCTGCTTTTAAGGCTAAAGGCACAAATACGCGAGTACCGTTGGTACACACCTGACCGGAACTATAGAAGTTGGCCATCATGGCTATATCTGCTGCCAGATCCAGATCGGCATCTTCACAGATAATCAGCGGAGACTTACCGCCCAGCTCCATCGTGACTTCTTTCAGGCTAGAATTTGCAGCTTGCGCCATGACCTTTTTGCCGGTAGAAACGCCACCGGTAAACGACACTTTGGCAATATCAGGATGCGAAGTCAGATAACCACCAATTTCACCACTGCCGGTAACCACATTAAAGACACCATGCGGCACACCTGCTTCAGTATAAATTTCTGCCAGTTTTAATGCAGTTAAAGGCGTCACTTCACTGGCTTTAAAGATCATGGCATTGCCTGCTGCCAGTGCAGGTGCAGATTTCCATAAGGCAATTTGAACCGGATAATTCCATGCACCAATCCCGGCAACCACACCCAAAGGTTCACGGCGAGTATAAACAAACGAACTGCTTCTGAGCGGGATTTGCTGGCCTTCTAATGCTGGCAAAATACCTGCATAGTATTCGAGTACATCTGCACCTGTCGCAATATCGACGGTGGATGTTTCACTGAAAGCTTTACCACTGTCGAGACTTTCTAAACGCGCCAGCTCGTCATTATGTTCACGGAGGATGGCAACAGCCTTGTTCAAAATACGGGAACGTTGAATCGCCGTCATTTCTGCCCAGACTTTTTGTCCTTGTTGTGCCGATTCAACAGCGCGATCGATATCTTTTCGCGTACATACCTGCACGTCTGCCAGAATTTCGCCTGTTGCAGGATTAATCGTTTGAAACGTGCTATTGGACGTTGCATCGACATATTGTCCATGAATATAAGGACGTTGCAGTTTGAATGTTGTCAATGGAATTTCCTCGCAGGTGGGTTATTTGAGTTGTTGCCGGATATATTCACTACACAGTTCAATCGGCAGTTCTGGGTCAATTTCGCCATTTACCAAAGCACCTCTTAACCAGAATCCGTCAATCAATGCTGCCAGACCTTGAGCGGCTTTCTCTGCCTGGTCTTTATTTAACTTTTTCATGAATTCGTATTTAAGATTGGAATGTAAGCGGTAATGATTGATCTGCTGTAAACGGTGTAATTCAGGTTGGTGCAAACTGCTAGCCCAGAACGCCAACCAGACTTTCATGGCCGCCTTATCCGTTTGTGGAGCAGCAAAATTACCACGTACGATCGCTAACAAGCGCTGCTCCGGTAAGTCATCAACCTGTATCTTTATCTGTGCAACAGATTTACCCAATTGCTGCAATAAGTAACGCATTGTGGCTTCAATCAAGCCATTTTTACCTTGAAAATAATGACTTATGATGCCGGTTGAGACACCTGCTCTCTGGGCAATCTGACTAATTGAAGCTTCTGCAAAACCTAGCTCATTCACTGCAGCTAAGGTGGCATCGATCAGTTGCTGACGACGGATCGGTTGCATACCAACTTTGGGCATAGGACTAACCTGAATAACGGATGTAACAATAAAAAATCACTCTGCTAAAGCAAATAGCTGAATGATGTAACAATTCATAAACGCTTTTTTAATTGAACGTTCAATTAATAAAAATTATAGTGCCAGCTCACCCTTGATGTACAGCGCAGTTTGTTTTGGATTTGCAAAAGTTTGTAATTCACGAAAACAAGGAAGCTTTACCGCAGGCTTTTGCTTTTAAATCACACTGCACTGTAGATCATCCGGCAACAAAACGATGGTTAGAGATTTATGCAAAAGAAAAATGAAGAGAAGCAAGATAGTCTGAATAAAGTGGTTTTTTATTTTTCGGCGACGCTTATTCTGCTGTTTTCTATCATTACCATTTTATTTAATGAACAAGCCAATCAAGTCATTATCAATATCTTAAACTGGGTCAGTCGTACCTTTAGCTGGTATTATCTGCTGGCGGCAACGCTGTATCTGGTTTTTATCGTCTTTATCGCCTGTTCCCGTTATGGCGAGATTAAACTCGGCCCTAAACATTCCAAACCAGAATTTAGCCTGCTGAGTTGGTCGGCGATGCTATTTTCTGCCGGGATCGGGATTGACCTGATGTTTTTCTCGGTGGCGGAACCGCTTTCCCACTATATGAATCCACCTGTGGGCGAAGGTGAAACTTTTGAAGCTGCGCGCCAGTCCATGGTGTGGACCCTGTTTCACTACGGTTTAACCGGCTGGAGTATGTATGCACTGATTGGGGTCGCGCTAGGTTATTTCAGCTATCGCTATAATTTACCGCTCACCATCCGATCAGCACTCTATCCTATTTTTGGAAAAAAAATTAATGGTCCAATTGGCCATACTGTGGATACGGCTGCAGTACTCGGCACGATTTTCGGGATTGCCACCACCTGCGGGATTGGCGTTGTGCAATTAAATTACGGCCTGCATGTATTGTTTGATTTACCAGAAAATATCTGGATTCAAACCGCACTCATCGCCGTTGCCGTGATTATTACTATTATTTCAGTCACTGCCGGTGTCAATAAAGGCATCCGGATCCTGTCTGAAATTAATATCTATGTATCAATTGGGCTGCTGCTATTCATTCTGTTTGTAGGCAATACCGAGTTTTTATTAGCCGCCTTGATTCAGAATTTTGGTGACTATATCAGCCAGTTCCCGAAGCTTTCTTTAACCAGTTTTCCTTTTGAACAACCGAAAGAGTGGATGAATAGCTGGACCCTGTTCTTCTGGGCATGGTGGATCGCCTGGTCACCTTTTGTCGGTCTGTTCCTGGCCCGTATTTCCCGTGGTCGTACCATTCGTGAATTTGTCACCGGGACTTTGGTTATTCCTCTGTTATTTACCCTGACCTGGTTGTCTATTTTCGGTAACAGTGCTTTATACAGCGTGATTTTTGATGGTAATACTCAACTTGCTACGACAGTTTTAGAAAATCCGGCACATGGTTTTTATGATCTGCTGGCGCAGTATCCAGGCTTTACCTTTACTGCAGGTGTCGCCACTATTACCGGCTTGCTGTTCTATGTGACCTCAGCGGATTCAGGGGCATTGGTATTGGGAAATTTCACGACCAAATTCACTAATATTGAGCATGATTCACCGCGCTGGCTCAGTGTGTTCTGGGCCATTGCCATCGGTTTGCTGACTTTGGCAATGCTCATGGCGAATGGCGTGACAGCATTACAGAACACCACAATTATTATGGGTCTGCCTTTTAGTTTCGTCATTTTCTTTGTGATGGCGGGACTCTATAAGTCCTTGCGTCTGGAGGATTTTCGTCAGGCAAGCACCAGCCTGAATGCGGCACCTGTGGTCGGTAATGTGGATATTTTGAACTGGAAGAAGCGTCTGAGCAGGGTCATGCTGCATCCAAGCCTGTCCCAGACCCGGACCATGCTGGACAATGTTTGCAAACCAGCCATTGAGGCCGTTGCAACCGAGTTAATTGACAAAGGCATTCAAGTCAATATTCAGGAAAAATCGCTTGAGGAAGAACCTGAACTGTATCATCTGGATCTGACCATTCAGCTCGATGAAGAAGAAAACTTTGTCTACGAAATATGGCCGGTACGCTATGACACGCCAAATTTCAGTTCACGTGGTAAACGAACCAAACGTTATTACTATCGTCTGGAAAGTTATCTCTTTGAAGGCTCTCAGGGCAACGATCTGGTCGGTTATAGCAAGGAACAGGTGATCAATGACATCCTGGATAAATATGAACGCCATATGATGTATCTGCATATTAACCGGATCAGCCCAGGTAAACGCCCGCTGTTCCCGGATCGTGAAATCTAGGATCGCTCAACTACGGAAGGACTGAATGATGTCAGAAAGTTTTAATGCTTTTGCCCTGTTTTTCTCCCTGCTCAATCCTTTTCTGATGAGTATTTATATGCTCGGAATTATCCGTAATTCCGACGCAAAAGTCTTCAACATGGCATTGATTCAGGGCAGTCTGATCAGCTTTATTGTGTTCATCATTTTTGCAAAAACCGGTGAAGCCTTCTTTAATGAAGTCTTGCATGTACGGTTTGAGTCCTTCCAGATTTTTGGCGGTATTATCTTTCTGGTGATTGGTTACCGTTATGTCTTTGAAGGTGCTGATACGATTGGCGTGATGCGTGGAGCGCCCAGTCATCTGGCCGGTACCATCGCCATGCCGTTTATGATCGGTCCGGGTACCATTTCGGCATCTGTGATCACCGGTATACAGCTCAGTTTAATGCAAACCATTCTGGTGATTTTCTTTACCCTGTTTCTAACCTGTAGCTTGCTGATCCTGATGAAATATCTGCATGATCATTTACAGCATAAATATTCTAACTACATTGACCTGTATGTCGATATTGTCGGTCGTGTTGCTGCGCTTCTGATTGGTACGATTGCCATCGATATGATTGTGACAGGCGTTACCGGAATTTTGGAAACCTGATAAATCCTTTCTATCAATAAATAAAAAGAGCGGTTTTTACCGCTCTTTTTTGATTTTAAATAATTAAAATTTAAATGACACACCGGCATAAGTAGAAAAACCTTCACCTGGCGAAGATCGCGCTACATCAGCACCTTGATCATTTAGCCCAGGAATCACGACCGCAGCATATTTTTCATCGGTGATATTTTTAAAGTTGATCCAGGTTTTCCATGATTGATGTTCTGGTGCATAACCCAGGTCAATGCCCCAGATCTGATAGTCGTCACTAAATCGGCTATTGGCATAATCATGTGCCATTTTGGATGCATATTCAGTATTCAGACCAATATACAGGCCATTATTCAAAGCATAACTCAGTTGAGCCTGATAAAGATGTTTTGGAATCCCCGGTAACTGGTTCTTGCCAAACAATGGATCATTTTTATACTGAAAATCGCTAAGCGTATAAGCTTGTTGCAGACGCACTTCGCCATATTCGGATTCATGCAATGGCGTATCCAGACTTAGCTCCACCCCTTGATGAATCGTTGGTGTGGCATTTGCTTCTACACTAATTCTTTCCTCTGAAGTAGTAGAATCAGAATCATTCCCGTAATTTTTAATCATTTCAGAAGACAATAGCTCCTTTTTAATCTTGGAATAATAGTAGCTCAGTGCCCAGTCTCCAAAACCTGATTGTCCACGCCCCCCCAGTTCAAAACTATTGGTGGTTTGCGTATCCAAATAGATTGGCGCACGTACTCGATTTGATGCAGCTCCACTGTCTTTAGAATAGTAATAAGGTGAAGACCAAGCCATTGCCCAAGGATGTGCCGGTTCAATACTCCGGCTTAAATTAGCAAACCATTGCACAGAGTCATTTGGCTGATAGGTCAATCCAACTCGTGGTGCAAAATTCCATTCATAACGACTGACTTTAGGATCTACATCAGGACCTAAATCTGGGTCGGGAATAATATTTGCATAAGTCACTTCACTTTCCCGATGGGTATACACAGCTGCCAATCCCAGATCTAATTTGAACTGATCATTTAATGTAGTTTCCTGATCAAATTGCAGCACGTTGTCTGAACCACGATAGGTATAACGGCGGGTAACTGTGTCTGCCGGATAAGTTTGATTACCAATTTCTGTATTAAATCTTAAAGTTTCAGTAACCCCACTGTCCGGGCGGTGTGTGGTAGTGCGCAAGGCAATACGCCCCTGATGCTCCAGACCTAGAAACTGATAAGGCCTTTCATACTGGAAGCGCGCTGTAATATCTTCATAATCGACATTAGTACGATAACTGCTTTCACGTAAATCCAGCGGATAATGATGATAAGCCAGACTGCCAGTCAGTTTTGCATCATCCTGTAAATTCCAGGTCGTGGTATTGGCCAGCCAAGTACTGCCCGGCTGAATCCGTTTGGCATCTACCGCTAAATTAAAGCTATTCGCTGCTTCAGGATCATTTTTGAGCTGTTCTTGTGTAATCCGTCCTGGAGTTAAATGCTTGCTCTCACGGTAACGAGCATAAAAACGGGTTTCGATATCCGGACTGATCTGATAGCCCAAATTAAAAGCCAGACCCTTACCATCGCCTTCAGCATGATCCTGAATTCCATCAAACTGGGTACTCGTCAGCGCCAGATAATAATCCATCTGATCCAGCTTTCGGCCGGTACTAAACTGATATTTTTGATAACCATGGCTGCCCATTTCATATTTGAGTTCAGAGCCATCCTGATCTGCGCCGGTCTTGGTTCTATAGTTGATTGTTCCACCTAAGGCCAGTCCGCCTTGCTTAAAGCCATTGGCTCCGCGATAAACCCCGACATGATTAATCCACCAGGGTTCTAGCAGTTCATACGCTGTACCGCCCGGCCCGGTAAATGGAATATCGTCAATCAGGACGTGCGTACCGGATGCGTGTGCACCTGAAGTCCGGTTGATTCCTGAGCCACGGATCGATATTTTTGCACCTTCATTCCCTGCAGACTGGGCATAAATTCCTGGCTGTAAACGGAACACATCGGCTGTGGTTGCAAGTCGCTGCTGTTCTAATTGCGGCTCACCAATGAAATTCGTTCCTCCTGAAACCTGAGCCAGCTCTTTCTGATATTGCTGCTGCGGATTGGCATTTTGCTCAGCGCTGATCACAATGGTATTCAGCTGTTGAACGTTGCCCGGTTCTACGGCAGTTTCAGCATAAAGATGACCTGAGACAATCGACAGAATCATGAGGCTCAGCGGGCTTTTCTTGAGAGGAATTTTTGTCATGTGCATGGCGATTTTATACAGTCCTGTATAAGTGATTCCGTTTTATGAGAGGAAATCAGTTTAAAAATTATGCTGTAGCATAGATCAACATTGTTATTTTCAGGAGTTATTTTCTGCCAAAAAATTGACTGATCAGCGTATGTTTTTTCATTTTATTTAATCTTTTTATTAAAAATCAACTTGCAAGATCAAAACCACATCCTAACAAGTTCCAAGAACTTAATTTTTAAGTAACTGATATTTAATAATATGCAATTTAATTCTGCACAGATGTATTTCCACTTGGCAAAATGTGATAAGTAGAAAAATTTATAATCGACCAAACCAGTTCTTTAATTTCGAAAGTTGGCCGAAGTTGTATATTTTCTGATTTAAAGTAGACAAGATTAACCTCGTCACCTTATAGAAAAATTGAAATCCTTGAGAGAAAAACAATCAATTTTTAAAAATCCTGACGATGCAGGATTTTTAAAAATAACGGACTAAATATATTTAACTATTCGCAAATTAGCTGTAATAGACCTGTCTTTTCTTGGAAAACCGATCCAGCTGTTTCAAGAAGCCTTCAAAATAATCTTTCTGCTTTTCTTCTGTGCGATAGCCGGCGTATAAAGTTCGACGTAAGCCTTCAGGCGCCACGCAGTCTAAACGGCGTGATGTCACCCAGCCTTTCTGCTCATATTCATTGACCACCCAATCAGGTAATGCACCAATCCCGCGACCACTTGCCACCAACTGAATCAGCATTTGGGTCAAGTCGGTGGTGCGAATGGCTTTTGGTAGAATATTAGCGGGAATAAACAAGCGCGACATAATGTCCAAACGGTGTTTATCCACCGGATAAGTCACCAGCGTTTCTTCAGCAAGTTCCTGAACAGTAATCTCTTTCGCACGTACTAATGGATGGGTATTGGATAAAACCAAGCGTGATTCGTATTCAAATATTGGAAAATATTCAATGCCTTTAAGCGCAATCGGATCAGCCGTAATCAGCAGATCAAACTCTCCAGTTTGCAATAATTCATGCGGATTCGACTCAAAACCTGAGGCAAAGTCCAGGTCTACATCCGGATATTGCATCCGGTATTGATTGAGTAGCGGCATCAACCAGTCAAAACAGCTATGACATTCAGAGGAAAAAACAATTCGTCCGGTCTGACCATGCACAATTCGGCTGATATCACTCTGTGCAATTTGAACTTGCGGTAATATTTCATCTGCCAGTTTTAGCAACCGCTCCCCAACATTTGAAAAGCTCACAGGGCGACTACGCCGATTGACCACTTCGATGCCAAACCATTGGTCGAGTTCACGTAGCTGATGTGACAAGGCTGATGGGGTTAAACATAAATCACTTGCTGCTGCAACCAGAGAACCATGCTCCCGCAGAGCAGTTAAAGTTCTTAAATGGCGAAGTTCTATCATGAAAAATACCGGAAATTTAAAAGACGGATGACACTTAATCTGTCTTAAGCATAACCCATTTTTCTTATTTTATTTAGTTTTTCTCATTTCAAAACCAGAATAATGAGATATATTCAACTATTAGGTTTATAGGTTTAAATTACTATTCCCTTAATTTCATTAATTTAATTTTCTTGGTTAACTTAACCATCATTAAAATAACCTATAAAATATTGATTAAACTTACAGCAGCATCAAGATAGAAAACTAACTCCGGTATAAAAGTCACAGAATAATTTTGCTGCACTCATACAATAAAAATTAGAAAGTATTTTAGAGGATGAAAGACTATGTCGAATCCAATCGATCGAAATGATGAAGAACTCACTGAAGAACAACTTGATCCTCAAGAAAAACAGGATCGTGAGATCCAGCGAGGTCAATTAGGCCTTCATGATCCACAGAGACAACGTGATCAGCTGCGTCAGGAAAGACAGGATGAGGAACAAATTCAGTAATTTTCCCTGAGATGCAAAATAAAAAACTCCCCATTCTTAAAATAGATGGGGAGTTTTTTTTCAGTATTAAAAAGTTAGGGACTAGTTTTTCGCATCACCACATCTTATACATCTGATCTAATCTGAACAGCTCACCTTCTTGGATGAGTGCTATTTTACTATTTCGTTTCTGTAGAGGCTTTTGCTTGTAGGGACTGCGCTTGTATTTCTGCCGTTTTTTTCTTGGCCTGAATTTGTGCCGCTATTTCCTGATTTTTCTCAGCAAAACGCAAGCCACCATCTCCGGCGAGACTGGTTTGGCTCATCACCATGCTGCTGCTCAAGATTAAAATCAGCTTAAAAAATTGAATTTTCATGTCTCATCTGCCTTTTTATTCTAATGGTATTAAAAATAAGCAATTATTATTCCAATGTTTTTATGCTTACTTAGATTTTAACTGCACTTTCTATTTTATAGGGATAATCTTCGAAAACACAGAGTCAATCATCGTAAAAATAGAAAAATCTGCAATAAGAATAAATAGATATTTTGACTACATCTCAGCTCAAATCACATCTGATTTTTTACTTCAGTCAAAAAAAATCGTTCAACAGCTTATTTGGATTATTTTCATTGGCTAAAATATAGTGCAAACACCCAGAGCAATAACAAAAAAAGAATCGCTGTGCAGGATTTCCAGAAAGTGACTGGATGCTTTTCAAGCATAGGGCGTGAAACTGATTTTTTAAATTTGATATCTGGGTGTTTCAGATCATATATAAAGGCTGAAAGTGCTTCATAGCGCTGCTCCGGGCGAATGGAAAGCGCTTTTTTAAAGATTGCGTCCAAGCCATGTGGCAGATCCGGTCGATACTCATAGAGAGGATGATATCGAACCTGCTTTAAGGCCTTTTCGGTCTTGCAGCGCGCGAGGTCCGTCCCATAAGGCAACTGTCGGGTTAATAAATAATAACTCATCACCGCCAGCGAGAACTGATCTGATTTTACTGAGGGTGAGCGTCCAATAAAATACTCAGGTGCCATAAAGGCCAAGGTTCCCAAAGGAACATCTGCGTGTTTGGGATTCAGTTCAACCAGACCTCTGACCGCAGTCGATCCATAATCAATCAGTTTCACTTTCAAGGTATCGGCTGGTTCGAGCAGCATGACATTTTCTGGTCGTACATCCTGGTGCAGCATTTCAAGACGGTGCATGGCATTCAGTGCCTTGGCCACCTGCTCAATGATCGGAAGCAACTGCTGTAAAGTTAAAGCAGTTTTATGACGGTGCAGCCATCGGTTTAGGCTTTCCCCTTGTAAATATTCATAACTTTGAAATAAAAACTTCTTGCTGCCCTTATGTGGATAGCATTGCAGCAGATTTTCATGTTTTAAGCGTTTCGATACCCAGTCTTCCAGCTGAAATTGTTCCATCGCTTGCAGGTCATCCTGCACATCGACAGACAAGGTTTTAATGACCAGCTGATTTTGTGTCGCTTCATCATGCGCCAAATAGAGGCTGCTGCGATGATTTTGGTGCAGAATTTTATCAATTCGATAACCTTCAAACAGATCACCATGACTCAACTGGTGTGGAAATAAAACATAGCTCTTGATATGAAAGGATTCCTCATCAGGAAACTGTTCCACTTTGATGATTTGAATGGTGAGATTGTCATCACTACCCCGCTTTAAGGCTAGTTCGACTATAGACTTGGCAATGATATCCAGATGTTGTTGCTGTTGAAGCAGATCTGATATGAGCTGCATATCAATAAACTCATAGACACCATCTGTCATCAAGATAAAGAAATCATCTTCACATAATTCAAGCTGCTGATAATCGACATCGATACGATGGTCGGCACCCAGTGCACGACTTAAATAATGTTCTGTTGATGACAGGCAAACACGGTGATCAGCCGTCAACTGTTCAATGACTTGTGCCTGAATGCGATAAATCCGGCTGTCGCCAGCATGAAAGATATGTGCCCTATTTTGTTTCAAAATCAGTGCACTAAAGGTGCAGACATAACCCTGGTCTTTATCAAAACGCCCGCGGCTTTGCTGGGTTTGTGCATAGAGCCAGGAATTGGTCGCACGAATGACCCGTGCCGCTGAAGTTTGGGTGCTCCATGCATCCGAAGTCGAGTAATAATCCGATAAAAAACTGCTGACTGCAGTTTCTGCTGCAATATGACTGACATTGCTGCTACTGATCCCGTCTGCAATTGCACAGGCAATTCCCTTACTGCTAAGCGCGTGGCCTTCAGGAATATAGACCCCATGAAAATCCTGATTCTGGGCTTTGATTCCAGCGGAAGAATATTGCCCAATGCTGATCTTTAATTTTTTATTCATTTTAAATACTCAAAAAGGGATCGAATCGATCCCTTTAATCTCAAGACATAAATCATCACGCTCAGATTAGAATTCTTTTTTATCACCAGTACGTACATGCGTGGTATAGAGTGCCAGACCGGTCAGTGCCAAACCACCCACCAAATTCCCCAGTGCCACCGGTAATTCATTCCACAAGAAATAGTCTGTAATCGAGAAATCACCGCCCATCATCATGGCAAATGGGAACAGGAACATATTCACCACTGAATGTTCAAAGCCCATGGCGAAAAACAGCATGATTGGCATCCACATCGCGATGAATTTGCCACTGACCGTGGTCGACATCATGGCACCAATTACACCGAGTGACACCATCCAGTTACACAGCATGCCGCGGATAAAAATCGTCATCCAGCCAGCAAAGCCATATTCGGCATAGCCCAAAGTCCGGTCTTCCCCAATATGGGCAATTTTCACCCCGACCGCGTTCGGTTCAGCTGCGAAACCCATGGTATAGACTGCGGCCATCAACACTGCCACGGTCAAACATCCAGCAAAGTTACCTAAAAAAACCAGACCCCAGTTTTTTAAAATACGGGCCCACGTCACCCCAGGACGTTTGTCTAACCAGGCTAATGGAGTCAATACAAATACCCCGGTCAGCAGGTCATAGCCCAATAGATACAACATGCAGAAACCGACTGGAAATAGCAGCGCACCGATCAGCGGCACCCCTGTTTGTACCGCAATCGTCACGGCAAATACTGCTGCCAGCGCCAGAATTGCGCCTGCCATAAACGCACGGATTAAAACATCGCGCGTTGCCATATGAAGTTTTGCCTCACCGGCATCGACCACTTTTTTTGCAAACTCTGCAGGAGCAAGATAAGCCATATTTTTATCCCCTTTATATAAATTACTTACCTGTTTGCAAATAAAAAACGCCTAAGGTCTATTTCAACCTTAGGCGTCTTTGCCTTGTATTATTCAAACAGATCAATCGTGTCATGGCGCCGTTGCCATATTTAATATAGATAAAAGCAAATAGCATGCCACTTATTTTAAATGGCTAATAAAAATCCTATAAATTATTTTAAAATTTCATCC
>NZ_JAUZUV010000029.1:0-18522 GCF_031844265.1 Acinetobacter sp. RG5
TAGCACTGCTACGCAAGGGGGAGGATTAAAAAAATGATTAAATATAAAAAATGACCTTATCCGACCTACCCGAAATTCAAATCACCCGAAATGTCCGTTCAACACGGTTACGTTTGCGTGTCGATGCAACACAGATTCGCCTTACAGCCCCGGTTTTTTGCAGCAAAAAACAGATACGGCATTTTATTGAACAATCTGAAAGCTGGCTGATTAAAACCTGGCAATCCCAGCAGGAAAAAATCGAAAATATTGACCGGACGCTACCGAGTGAGCTGCGGTTATTCAATCTAAAAGCACCATTAAAAATTTCTTATCAAAGCCAGAAGAACAACTTCATTTTTGATCATGAAGATCTACAGCTTTGGATCAGTGACCGACATCCTGAAGAATATTTAAAAGCTTTCGTGATTGCCTACGCAAAAGAACAGCTGCCTTCATATTTAAATCTCGTCTCACAGCAATGTCATTTACCTTTTAAAGACTGCAATATTCGACAACCTAAAACCCGGTGGGGTAGTTGTTCAGCCAAACATGACATTATGTTGAACAGTGCGCTGGTATTATTCCCTGAACAAGTCACGCGTTATGTCGCTGTCCATGAGCTGGTACATACAAAGCATTTTGATCATAGTCCACGCTTTTGGGCAGAAGTTGCTAAGCATGATCAGCATTTCCAGCAGCATCGTATAACGCTGAAAAATACGCCGTTGCCATATTGGTGGGGTGCCTAAAACCATAATTAATAAGTCCATATAACTCTATTAAAATAGCCTAAGCAATCTATGCATTTAATCCTCTAAATCGGACTTATCCTGCTGATCAATTAAAAAACCAGCAAACCCCAGTGAAATGGTTTAGAAAACCTCAACTTCCTGTCATACTAGGCTGTATAAAGGAAACATTTATTTGAGGTAATCATCGTGATTTCAGTGGGTATTGTGGGTGGTACGGGTTATACAGGCGTTGAACTTTTGCGTCTTTTGCTACGACATCCAGATGTAAATGTAACAGCACTGACATCACGTACTGAAGCAGGCCGTCGTGTAGATGACATGTTCCCGAGCTTGCGCGGGCATACCGATCTTAAATTTTCCGATTTAAGTCTGGATTTATTAAAATCATGCGATGTGGTGTTCTTTGCAACGCCGCATGGTGTCGCAATGAAACATGCCGAAGAGCTGGTTGCTGCAAATACAAAAGTGATCGACCTAGCTGCTGATTTTCGTTTACAAGATCTTGAACAGTTTGAAAAATGGTATGGCATGCAACATGCATGTCCAGAACTGTTAAAAGATTCTGTATACGGTTTATCTGAATTGAATCGTGAAGAGATTAAAAAAGCCAATGTGATCGGGAATCCGGGGTGTTATCCAACCACAGTTCAGTTAGGTCTGGCGCCAGTCTTAAAAGCGGCTGAAGTATTGGTGAAACCTGAAAGCATTATTATCGATGCCAAGTCGGGTGTATCAGGTGCAGGTCGTAAAGCTAGTCTGGGCATGATTTATTCTGAAAATGCTGATAACTTTAAGGCCTATGGTGTAGCGGGTCATCGCCATCATCCTGAAATTGTCGAAGCACTGGAAAATATTTCAGGTCAAAAAAATGTGTTTGATCATATTTTATTTGTACCGCATTTGGTGCCAATGATCCGTGGTATGTTGTCGACCATCTATATCGATTTAACTGAAGCAGGCCAAGCAGCAGATTTACAAGCGCTATATGAGCAGTTCTATGCCAATGAAGCATTTGTCGATGTTATGCCGGCGGGTGGCTCACCCGAAACCCGTTCAGTGCGTGGAGCGAATCAGTTGCGTATTGCCTTGTATAAGCCACAACCAACAAAACTGGTGATCCTGGTTGCACAAGACAATTTGGTAAAAGGCGCAGCAGGTCAGGCTGTCCAAAACATGAACCTGATGTTTGGTTTTGCTGAAGATGCTGGCTTAAATAATATTGGTTTATTACCATAAAAAACGTATTAGAACTTCACACACATTTAGATTTGCATTTAAATGTGTGTCTTGATTAAAGCAAACAAGAGATCAAAATGCCGAATAACGAGTCAAATACGACGCTTCCTCAGGAACCCGATACTAAGAAACCATTCATGAAAGGCAATACGCCCTTAGCCATTGGTGCGGCTGTATTGATCTTAAGCAGTGGCGTACTCGGATATACCGTAGGACATCGTCAGGGTTTGACTGCGGCGGGTTATGATGCAGATGCAGAGCAACTGGTCGATGTGGTACAGACTCAGAAAGCCAGTCTGGAAACACTGAACAAGACGCTAAATACTGCGGTTCAGGAGCGTGATCTGGCTGTCAGCAATGCCAATGATCTGTATCTGGCCATGACCAAGGCACGTGATGAACAGGTTCAGGCCGAAAGTGTGGGAACCATTTATCGCGAGATCTTGCGTCAGCGTGGTGGTCTGGCATTGGCGGTTCAAAACCTGTCGATTAAACCTTTGCCGGAAAATGCCTTTGAATACCAGATTGATCTGGTTCAGGTCAGCCCAGGCAAAAGCCGTGCTTCAGGTAGCGTGGAACTGCGCCTGATTAAAGGTACGGAAATTTTGGTGGTGCCACTGGAAGATAAAAACTTTAATTTCGAAAATTATGAGCGACTCACTGGCCGCTGGACCATGCCTAAGGGCTTTAAGCCAGAATTTATTGAAGTGCGTCTTACTGGTGCCAAACCTGTGATTCGTCGTTTTAGTTGGGAACAGGGCAAAGCAGTAGAAAATCAGTCTGCCACCTTGTCCGAAATTCCGAAAACCGAAGCAAATGCAAATTAAGTGTGAAATATAAATCTTATGCCAAGCAATAAACGTCAAATGTGTTTAAGTGATATTAAAAATTCTTTTAATGAGTCTGGAATCGTTGATTGGCATATCAGCCCACGTTTAGCAAATGAACCCTCTGAAGACGGTGATTCTGACCTAGCTGTACAGACTGCACCGCCAGAACTGAAACGTCCACCGTTGTATGCCGTTGTTTTATTAAATGACGACTATACGCCGATGGAGTTTGTAATTGAAATTTTACAACAATACTTTGCAATGAATCTTGACCAAGCTACACAAGTAATGCTAACTGTACATTATGAAGGAAAGGGTGTAGCTGGGGTCTATCCTCGAGACATTGCGGAGACCAAAGCGAACCAAGTCAATAATTATGCTCGATCACAAGGTCATCCGTTACTTTGCCAAATAGAGCCTAAAGATTAAGGGGGTTACATGCTCAGTCGTCAATTAGAAGTATCACTACGTTTGGCTGTCAGCATGGCTCGTCAAAAGAGACATGAGTTCCTGACCGTAGAACATTTATTGTTAGCCTTACTCGACAATGATTCTGCCGTAAATGCTCTCAAAGCATGTGGTGCCGACATCATCGTGTTGCGTAAGGAATTAGAAGAGTACGTAGAACAACATACCCCTAAACTTGGTGAAAATAGTGATCAGGCACCACACCCGACAGAAAGCTTCGACCGGATCTTGCAACGCGCGATTTTTCACGTGCAATCAAGCGGTGGTGATCGTACTGTAGAAGGTGCTGATATTCTGGTTGCCATGTATTCTGAGCGTGACTCATTTGCAGTCTATCTGCTGAAACGTCATCAAATTAACCGTCTGACCCTGACTCAGTACCTGTCTCATGGTACCCGTAAAGAAGATGTACAGTCTGAAGAAGAAATCGAAGATCTAGATGGCGAATCAGCATCTTCAGCAAGTTCAGGTCCACTTGAACTTTATACCACTAACCTGAATGTTGAAGCACAAAAAGGTAAGACCGATCCACTGATTGGTCGTGAAAAAGAAATCGAGCGTGCCGCGCAAATTCTTTGCCGCCGTCGTAAAAATAACCCACTCCTTGTCGGTGATCCAGGTGTCGGTAAAACCTCGATTGCTGAAGGGCTGGCTTGGTTAATTGTCAATGGTAAAGCGCCAAAACCACTGGAAAATGCTGAAATTTTCAGTCTGGACATTGGTGCTTTGGTGGCAGGAACCAAATACCGTGGCGACTTTGAAAAACGCTTGAAACAGCTTTTAAATGCGTTGAAAAAGAAACCTGAAGCAGTGCTGTTTATTGATGAAATTCACATGATTATTGGTGCAGGCTCGAGTATGGGCAGTACCATGGATGCATCGAATCTGATCAAACCGGCGCTGGCAAATGGTTCTTTACGCTGCATCGGGTCAACCACATTCCAGGAATACCGTCAGGTCTTTGAGAAAGATCATGCTTTATCGCGTCGTTTCCAGAAAATTGATGTGAATGAGCCATCTATTTCTGAAACTATTGATATCCTACGTGGTCTGAAATCGAAGTTTGAAGATTTCCATCATGTGGAATATGAAGATCAAGCCTTAGTGTCTGCGGTAGAACTTTCTGCGAAATTTATCAACGACCGTTTCTTGCCAGATAAGGCGATTGATGTCATTGATGAAGCCGGTGCTCAGCGCCGTCTCAAAGCAGAACAAGATGACAGTTTAATCACCGTAGAAAATATTGAAGACATCGTTTCTAAAATTGCGCGTATTCCTCCGAAAACTGTCTCTAAAGATGACAAGAGTGTGCTGGAAAATCTTGAGCGTGATTTAAAACGTGTGGTCTTTGGTCAGGATGAAGCGATTGAGGCCTTGGCTTCTGCAATTAAACTGTCACGTGCCGGTTTGAAGTCTCCAGATAAGCCTGTAGGTAGTTTTGTCTTTGCGGGTCCTACAGGTGTTGGTAAAACCGAAGTGACCAAGCAGCTGGCAAAACAGATGGGTGTGGAACTGGTTCGTTTCGATATGTCCGAGTACATGGAACGCCATGCGGTGTCTCGTTTAATCGGTGCACCTCCGGGCTATGTCGGTTTTGATCAGGGTGGGTTATTGACCGATGCGATTCATAAAAATCCGCATTGTGTACTGTTGCTAGACGAGATCGAAAAAGCGCATCCAGATGTGTTTAACCTGTTATTGCAGATTATGGATCATGGTTCATTGACTGATAACAACGGGCGTAAATCTGATTTCCGTAACGTGGTCTTGGTACTCACCACCAATATTGGGGCTGAAAGTATTTCGCGTGTCAGCATTGGTTTTATGGAACAGGACAATAGTAACGATAATCAGGAAGCGATGAAGAAAGCCTTCTCGCCGGAATTCCGTAACCGTCTCGACGGCGTGATTCAGTTCAAGGCATTACCAAGCAGCATTATTGAAAATGTTGTAGATAAATTCCTGACTGAACTTCAAGCACAACTAGATGACAAAAAAGTCATGTTGGAAGTGGATCAGAGTGCACGTGAATGGATGTCAGAACATGGCTATGACCGTTTAATGGGCGCACGTCCAATGCAACGTTTGATTCAGGAACACCTGAAAAAACCGCTGGCTGAGATGATCCTGTTTGGTGAGCTGGCTGAAAATGGCGGCAATGTTGCAGTATCGGTGAAAAAAGAAAATGGTAAAGCGGTTGGCTTAAAACTTGAAGTTTTTGAAGACCAGACTGCTGAACCAGCTTAATTAATAAGAAGGATCAAACCCGTGCTTGCACGGGTTTTTTCATGGACTCATATTTTAAATTATCAAATTCATATCATTTAAAAGATAAATTATGGATATTCAAGTTACCAAGCTGTTCACGACATTTTTACTGTTTTTAGTCACGGCATTGATGGAAATTTTAGGTTGTTATTTTCCCTATCTGATTTTAAATCAGGGGAGAAGCCACTGGTTATGGATTCCGACAGCTCTGGCTTTGGCGGCTTTTGTCTGGCTGTTAACCTTGCATCCAGCTGCTTCAGGACGGATCTATGCCGCTTATGGCGGTATCTATATTTTTTCAGCACTGATGTGGTTGCGCTTCGTTGATCAAGTCACACTGTCACGTTGGGATCTGCTTGGTGGTATGGTGGTAATACTGGGTGCACTGGTTATTATTTTGCAACCACAAGGCTTGATACGTTAATTGAGGTACACCTTGATAAAAAAGTTCATCAAAAAAAGGTAGCCATAGCTACCTTTTGTTTTCAGGATTCAAGAATCCTGAATTGAAATAAATGTCTTATGGGTTTAGATTATTTTAATTTGCAATCTTTTTGGGAAATATCAGTTTTATAGGTTTGTGTCTGCGAGTTCAGGCTGAGTTCAACCTTGTAAGGGTTCGCAATCTGATAACGATGCTCAAAGAAAATTTCACAATTATTCAGCAGATTGTTGCGAATGACTTTCATCACTTCTTTGCGCCCTAGGTCTTTTTCAAACTGGCTAAAATCGGGCGTGATGATCATGCCTTTCAGTGTGGTTTTGTTGGCACTTAACTGCAATTGTTCAATAATCGTATTTTGATCAATCTGCAACGGTAAAGTTCTGGAATCCTCTGCACTGAGCACTGCGAGTAATTCATTCAGTTCAGCTTTTTTCTGAATTTTAAATTTGCTGTCAATAATATTTTTTTCTTGAAGATATTGGTCAAATTCAGAAGCATGCACCGGTAAGACAGCACTGCTAAAACCTGCCAAGAGTGCCAAAATCCAATATTTTTTTTGCATTGTATAAAATCACTTTTTATTCCATTTCAACAACGATTATAAGAGCTGAGACAAAAAAAGCACCAGAGATTGGTGCTTAATTTGTGAAGATTCATCTTAAAAAATTAGTCTTTTTTCAGATTTTCATTAATCAGGAATTCAACCAAGGCTTTTTGCGCGTGCAAACGATTTTCTGCTTCATCCCAAACTACAGCATTTTTATGGTCAAGCAGATTTTCTGAAATCTCTTCGCCACGATGCGCAGGCAAGCAGTGCATAAACAAGCAATCCGGATGTGCAAGATCCATCAGGCGTTCATTCACCTGATAATCTGCAAAGGCTTTTTCACGGATCTTCTGCTCTTCTTCCTGCCCCATGCTTGCCCAAACATCAGTCACGATCAGGTCAGCATTCACCGCTGCATCTTCAGCAGAAGGAACCAGTTCCACACAATGCGCGAATTCAGACAGGAATTTTTCTTGTGGCTCATAGCCTTTTGGCGCTGCAATTTTCAGATTAAAGCCCCACATATGTGCAGCTTCAATATAAGAGTTACACATATTGTTGCCATCACCAATCCAGGCAACAGTTTTACCTTCAATTGAGCCACGTTGCTCTACATAAGTCTGCATGTCAGCAAGTAGCTGGCAAGGATGGTGGTCATCTGTCAACGCATTAATCACTGGAACTTTTGAATAAGATGCAAAACGCTCCACGATATCATGGCCGAAAGTGCGGATCATCACGATATCCAGCATGCTTGAAATCACACGTGCAGAATCTTCAATCGGTTCACCACGACCTAACTGGGTATCGCGTGAAGACAGGAAAATCGCGCTACCACCAAATTGGCTCATGCCAGCTTCAAACGAAACACGCGTACGGGTACTCGATTTCTCAAAAATCATGCCCATCACTTTACCAACAAATGGTTGGAACACTTCATTGTTATGCTGTTTGCGCTTAAGCTCAATTGCGCGTTGCAAAATCTGGTTAAGTTCTAAAGTTGATAAATCGCGTAAGGTGAGAAAGTGACGGAGAGCCATTCGTTACTCCACAATAATTGCCGAAAAACTCGATCAACAATCAGTTGTTGGTTAGTTTAAGAAAAAATACGGAATCGGCTAATATACTATAAGCAATGAAAAATGCAAAAAAACTAGACTTTTTGATGACCGTCTAAAAAGCGATCCACACAATAACTGATGTATTTGTCGATTTCCTGATCATCTTCCTGTACCGGAATTCCCATCAGAATACGCCATTCCAGATTGCGCAAAATACCAAAATACAGCTGCGCCGAATATTGCGGATTCTCGCAATGTAATAAACCTTGCGCATCTGCCTGTTCTAAGGCCGTGGCAATGGCACTTTGCACATGCACCGGGCCTCGCTCATGAATATGCTGAGCAAGTTCTGGATTGCGCTGACTCTGTTCCAGTACCAGACGCATAAAGGCCGAATTTTCAGGTTGCATGATCTGGTGATAAAAATTAAGCAACGTGTGTACTAAATAACTACGAAAATCCAGTGCCATCAGTTCGATCGGAATACTGATATCTTCAAAAAACTTGATACGGCGATAATCGCAAATGGCTTTAAACAAGCCTTCTTTATTGCCAAAGTACTTATAAATAGAGGCTTTGGAGCCTCCGGCATGCTGGACGATATCATCCAGAGACACAGCATCATAACCCCGTTCCAGAAACAGCTCGGTTGCACTGATCAGCAGCGCAATACAACGCTCATGACCACGTTTGGTCTGTGGCAGATCTTTGGCGAGCGGTTCTAGGGCGAGGTCTTGCATAGGAGATAATACATCAACATGTCAATAGAGATTGAAACGCCATCATAGCAAATATATGCACATATTTCATAATTGCGCCGGATAAGTGCGCTATTTGCTGATTAGGTAAAGCAAAACTTAAAAATTTGACTAAAGTTTTAGAGTATTTGTTCTATCGGGTTATGGAATGAGCAAGCCAAATGAGTATACTCGAATTTCAATAATTATAGCCAAGACTGTGGAAAAGGAAGATGACAGAACAAATGTCTGCAGGTTTAAGATTTAGACAAGCGCTTGAAGTCGAGAAACCATTGCAAATTATGGGCACAGTAAATGCCTATGCTGCCATGATGGCCAAACAGGTCGGTTATAAAGCCATTTATTTATCAGGTGCGGGTGTCGCGAATTATTCTTATGGTTTGCCTGATCTGGGCATGACTAGCCTGGATAATGTTCTTGAAGATGTACGCCGGATCACTGAGCGTGTGGATACACCTTTACTGGTCGATATCGATACCGGTTGGGGCGGTGCATTAAATATTGCCCGCACAATCAAACAGATGATTGCTGCAGGAGCCGCTGCGGTTCATATTGAAGATCAGGTGGCACAGAAGCGTTGTGGCCATCGTCCAAATAAAGAAATCGTATCGCAGCAGGAAATGGTCGATCGTATCAAAGCGGCTGTAGATGCGAAAACCGATTCAAACTTTGTGGTAATGGCGCGTACCGATGCGCTGCAAAAAGAAGGCCTGCAAGCCGTGATTGACCGTGCTTCTGCCTGTGTTGAAGCGGGCGCAGATGCGATCTTTGCTGAAGCGATGACCGATATCACCATGTACCGTACAGTGTGTGATGCGGTCGGTGTTCCAGTCTTGGCAAATATTACCGAATTTGGTGATACACCCTATTATACGGTTGATGAACTGGCGGAGCAGGGCATTGGCATGGTGCTGTATCCATTGTCAGCAACACGTGCCATGCAAAAAGCCGCACTTGAAGTGATGCGTTCAGTACGCGAACATGGTACTCAGGTAAATGTGCTGGATATCATGCAACAACGAAAAGAACTCTACGAATTTTTAGATTATCACAGCTTCGAAGACACATTAGATAAACTGTTTAAACAGGAGAATTAAAAAAATGGCTGAAGGAAAAGTACTCACTGGCGCAGGATTGCGCGGACAAGTGGCAGGTAAAACCTCACTTTCAACAGTAGGCAAAAGTGGCGCAGGTCTGACCTATCGTGGCTATGACGTACAGGATCTGGCTGAACATTGCCAGTTTGAAGAAGTCGCCTACCTGATTTTCTTTGGAGAATTGCCGACAGCAGAGCAATTGGCTGCCTACAAAGCCAAACTGAAATCCTTGCGCACTTTACCTCAGGCATTAAAAGAAGTCCTTGAGCGTATTCCTGCGGATTCGCATCCAATGGATGTGATGCGTACTGGCGTTTCCATGCTGGGCAATCTTGAAACTGAGCAGTCTTTTGAGCAGCAACAGGATATCGCAGACCGCATTTTGGCAACTTTGCCGGCAATCATTTGTTACTGGTATCGTTATAGTCATGACGGCGTACGTATTGAAGAAAATACTGACGATGATTCGATTGGTGCACAGTTCCTGCATCTTCTGCATGGTGAAAAACCAAATGAGCTACATGAACAGGTAATGAATGTTTCCTTGATTCTGTATGCAGAGCATGAATTCAATGCTTCGACTTTTACCGCTCGTGTGTGTGCATCAACGCTGTCAGATATGCATTCCTGTATTACCGGTGCAATCGGTTCCTTGCGTGGCCCTCTACATGGCGGTGCCAACGAAGCTGCGATGGACATGATCGAAAACTGGAAGTCGCCTGAAGAAGCTGAACGTGAAATGCTGGGCATGCTGGAACGTAAAGAAAAAATCATGGGCTTCGGTCATGCGATCTATAAGGACAATGATCCGCGTAATGGCATTATTAAAGTCTGGTCGGAGCGTTTGGCCAAAGATGTCGGTGATACGGTACTTTATCCAGTCTCGGTACGCTGTGAAGAAGTCATGTGGCGTGAGAAGAAATTATTCTGTAATGCGGATTTCTTCCATGCATCTGCCTATCATTTTATGGGCATTCCAACCAAGCTGTTTACCCCGATCTTTGTTATGTCGCGTGTGACAGGCTGGGCCGCACATGTGATGGAACAACGTGCAGACAATCGTATTATCCGTCCAAGCGCGGATTACACTGGGCCAGAGTTACGTAAAGTAGTGCCAATCGCTGAGCGTTCTACTGCGGCTTAATCTGTTTCTGTAGTAAAAATAAAAAAAATAAGGTCTCAATTGAGACCTTATTTTTTATCGGTTTCGTTATCGGCTTAACAGTGCCGGATCTTCAATGCTATAACCTGTTTCAAAAGGAATACCCAGATACTTTACTATTACCAGAGTTTTATTTTGTCTCGGAACTTTATAGGCCTGGCTAATTTTCAAGCCTTGCTGATAACTAACCGCTTGCTGAACCGCGCTTTTTTGTAAGCCAGATTTCACTTGATATTGATAGGTCCATTTTGGCACTTTTTCCTGAGGGTCATGCCAGGCAGGCGCGCTACCTTTTGTTGTCTTTAACACCTTAAGCTGTAGTTTTGATTTTTGAATTGGATTTAATGGAACTAAACGTTTTTTGATTTTGGCAATGTCCTGATCGAACTTGCGACTGTCTTGATCATAATCGATGCGCTTGGTTTTAGGATTGATATATAAGGAATTGACCTGAACCAGTTGATTTGGTTTTTGGGATTTAAAATTATAATAATATAGTTGAGGCAAGCGTCCACGACCATGAAGATAATGACGCATGATATAAAGCTTCTGTTCTTTGACTTCATAGCCTAGAACTTCAATATTTTGTGGACCGCCTACGGTAGCGAAAGCCAGAGTGGGCAAGCTCAGAGGGAGCAGGAGCAGTGCAGTTTTAATATTCATGGTCATTCCACCCTCAAAAAAATAGATTGGCATTTGATCATGCCAATCTATCTTAAAATACGGTAGAAATAATGAAGCTTATTCAGGCTATACAGTAACTTTGAAAGCTTAGCTGTTATTCAACAGATTGATCATGTCATGTGCAACCACAGCTGACAGTTTGTTGAGGCGTTCAAGTGGCGAGCCTTTGAGATAATACTGGAACTGATGGATTTGCGTGCCGTCATTAATGGCCACAAAAAAAGTCCCTTCCGGTTTCTCTGGTGTCACGCTACCACCTGGTTTAAGTAACCCTGTACAGGCGATAATCCAGTCAGCATCACGGAACATTTTTTTACCTGCTTCCGCCAGAGCAACTGTTACCGGCATAGATTCCGCAGTATGACTATTGATCAGATTCTTGGAAATGCCCAATACTGAAGTCTTGACACTTACATCGTAACAGATCAAACCACCAATCAGAATTTCGGCACCTTCTCCTTTACAAATGGAGAACTGGCTACTGAGATATCCAGAACTTGCGCTTTCGATAAAGGCAATTTTTATGTTTTTCTCTTCGAGTAAGCCGCAACAGGTTTTTATCATAGTCTCTATATTTTCTTTGTGAGAGTGATTTTAGATCAATTTAGACAGATTTTTTCTGTCGATCAACTCCAAGTATATTTATATTTTTATGAAAGTTAAAATTTTTTTCATAGATTAGTGTAATTTCATGTTGATCTGATCGCAAAATCTGAATGGTTAAAGCTTGGGCTATTTTCAAAAATAGAGGTTTCTTCTCAGGCGGAACAGTGGTAAAAATAAAAATAAAGTGCTTAGTGAAAGTAGGGTGTTGGAATGAAAACCACAGTAAAATATGTAGTCTTAAAAAGTCTTGACTATCAATTGGGTACACCATTATTTCAGGAAGAAATTGACGCTGATGGTCAATATTTTGATCAGATACCAAGCACAATTTCTTATCAGAACTTACAGTTCAAAGTAAAAAGCAAAGAGCTTAAACGTTTGCATCTGGCCGAAGAGCAGGAAGATACTCAAACGATTATCGTCAAAGTGGTCAATATCTAATAAAAACTGAATTTAATAAGCCTCTTTAAAAGAGGCTTATTAATCTATTGATAATTAATAAGCCTCTTTAAAAGAGGCTTATTAATTATCAATAGATTAATAAGTATAATTACAAACAATGATTTGATCTAAGTTTATACCAAAATAATAAGTAAAAATA
The DNA here is from genome assembly GCF_031844265.1 of Acinetobacter sp. RG5. GTDB lineage: Bacteria > Pseudomonadota > Gammaproteobacteria > Pseudomonadales > Moraxellaceae > Acinetobacter. Next base: position 12,498 of record NZ_JAUZUV010000029.1, read on the forward strand.
TTTGAATTAAAGTCAAGGTAAATTCGAAACAGCTTAAGTTTTATTGGTGAGGTCATGTTAAGTATCGTATTTCTTCACAGTTAATAATATTCAAAAAGAATTGTATTTTTAATGTTTTATTTAATTTTTTAAAAATATAGAAGATTTAGATTTATTTTTATATATTTATAAATATCAATAGTATAGTTATTAAGTGGTTCTGTTTAATAACGCTTTTTAAATTTTATTAAAAATTTTCCTATATATGAAATAGGACTTAAGTTATTCCTTTTATTGGATAATAGATTTTTGACCTATAGAATCTTTCATTATGTTTCTGTTGCATTATATCAGGTAATTTATGTTACGCATTAATCTCCACTTCAAGTACTTATCTTACTATTTTTTACATTGAATTAATCTGTAACAGGTTAAAGGTTGGCGAAATCTGAAAAATGCGTAGAGTAGATATTAAGTCGAAACCTATCGGCTTTTAATTTAAAGCAAATAGTAAGGAATACCACCATGGCTAATAATCAACAGCAAGACCAACAGAAACAGCAGCAACAACAGCAACAGCAAAATCAACAGCGCAATCAAGATCAGCAGCGTCAACAAAACAACCAGCAAAACCCAAATCAGCAACAAAATAACCAGCAACAACAACAGCCGCAGGGTGGTCAACACAACCAGCAACAGCGCGACCAGCAGCAACAAAACCAGCAAGGCCAACAGCAACAACAGCCACAGCAAAACAGTAACCAGCAACAACAACGTTCACGTAATCAACAAGATCAGTGAAAGCTACAGCGTTAATCTTTTTTAAGATATATGCTCTTCATAAAAAAACCGCCTGATTCAGGCGGTTTTTTTTATATTTCATTGCACGATTAGACTAAGTATTTATTAACACTGAATATTGGCTTTTAGCTTGTAGAAATTCAAGGCATTGTCTAGGTCTGTGAGCAACTCTTTTTCTGTATATTCCTTGGGTGCAAGTTTTAGCAGAGCAGGCATGTAGTTATTTTTATATTCTTTAGGATATTGTTCACACAGGATGCGTGTTCTTTCTTCCAGACTAATTGTTGAAGAGTCGAGTTTGTCCAGATAAGCACTGAGTTGATTATCTGACTGTTCAAACTGCGCTTTAATATTTGCAGCAGCCTCAGCTGAATTCTCTGCTTGCTGTTTTTGGCAGCCGCTTATTGCCAGACTCATCAATAAAGTAATTAGGATGCGATTTTTCATGCTGCCAAAATATTGTTATTGCTCATATGAAAAATTATAGAGAGAAATGACTAAAAAGAAAGCAATGATCTATAAACTTTATGAGACATTGAACATTCATAACATCCGATATTGACTGAAATAAGGAATTTTCTTCTAAAAATCTAAATTAACCCATTCTCACTTATAGGTTTAGCAATTCTTCTTGGGTTTTGGTTATTTAGTAATCTTATTTTCTCATTAAAAATATTTTTGGATAAATTACAGTCATTTAATTAACAAAAGTAATGGTTTTTTCATATTTTGAAACATTGCATCTATATATCCTACACAGATTGGCTGCATGGCTAGTGATATCTTGGCGTCATTCTAAGAACTTAATGAAAATAATTAAAAATCAGCACATTATAAGGCCTGTTTAATTTAGGAGAGTTAAACAGGCTTTTTCTTTTCCGTCTTAAATCTGGTTTTTTCTTTGCTGATTGTATTTTTTGCTCACTCTCTTTCACATAAGTTTTCATACACAACATAAAGCCTGAAAATTCCCTCAGGAGAGATACATGAATAGATGTTATTTATATATCTCTTTTCACGAAAAGACAGGACAAAGCTATGATGAGATGTATATGCGCATTTGGCATGGGCGTGATGGTCGGCTGTTGTTTTAAATCTTGCAAAGAGAAAATGTGTCAGATGATGAGCAGCAAGCATTGTAAAAGTGATCATTGTAAAAAGGATCAGACGACTCAAGCTGAAGAGCCTGTACGAACTTAGCCCCAAAAGCTTCAATTTTACTTAAAGGCTAAACAGAGCTGAGTACTGAAGTTATTCTAGATCGCTGATCCAATCATTTTGTATTGAGTCATTCTATATTTAAAGCAATAAAGCTTGATGTTGGATCGAGCTTTTTACACTCAGGAGAAAAACATGATGCAATTTATATTTTGTTTATTTGGTCTTCATGGTGCGACTGAAATTAACTACACGTGTGACCATGATGAGGTCAAACAGTGTCGTGATTGCTTGAAAAATATTGAATAATGTGCCAAATCATCAGACATATTAATGAAGATCAATCCCCGTTCAATCATCAGTTGGCGGGGTTTTTCTTTACTGATAAAATTTTTGGATCTAAACATAATTTCTCACAAGGAATACTTTATAAGAAAAATATTTCAATAGGATTACGTTTTGATAAATTCTTAGTACTTAGAACTGAAATAGCAAAATACAATAGAATATATGTAGGTGAGCATCTGTGCTCGAATTCTTGAAGCAATTCAAAAGAGGCCAAAGGCTGAAACTGCATTAGATGGTTGGTATCGAATGATTAAGGCCAATCATCCTAAAGGTTTTGCTGAGATGAAAAGACTTTTTCCGTCAGTGGATAAGGTTAGAAAATTTCATGTATTCGATATCGGCTCGCACGCGAATTCATATTCTTTGCTATATCGTCTACGATCAGGCTGAACAGCTTATTTGCTCAGATGAACAACAAGAATTGTGAAATGTCAAAGAGCACTTGAAGGAAAGTTTGTCTCTTTATAAAACTGAATGTGCAACATAAATAACATTGATGTTTAGCAGCAGATGTCATATTTATCTCTTAATAGATATATGAAGGAGATGCATATGACAAATAAGCCAGAGCAAGAGCAAGAATCAAATCCCCATAAAGAATCGAATGACGATAAAGGTAATCAGGCATCTTATAAGCATGTCAAACCAGAGAAAAAACCCAATGCAGAACCGGAAAATCCATTGAGAGAGCAAAAATAGCTTTTTCATATGGACGAAGCCCTAACTTGGTTTAGGGCTTTTTAATTTCCCGATAAACCTTGATCTCTAGGCTTTGCAATAAATTCATCTTTCATTTCAAAGAAAAATTCATGGGCTTGTTCATGATCGCAGTGCAACCAGTCATGTCGTGATTCTTCCGGAATCACAATAATCGAGCGTTTTTCGTCATTCGGGTCATGAAACTGTTTCATAAAGGGATGTTGATCTGAATTTATGGTCAGCATCGAAAATGATCTGATTTTCTCACCATCAATGTGTGCGTCATCATAAATCGCCGCCACGGTAAAAGGATTGCCATCTTCACGTGAAATGCCAAACCAGTGCGATTTACCGTCTATATATTTAGGTTCATAGAATGTATCGACGGGTACCAAAGCAAACTGGTTGTTTTTCCAGGCATGTCGGAAACTCGGTTTGGATGCCACTGTTTCAGTCCGTGCATTATAGGTATGCCGGCCATATCTCAATTCTTTCGCCCAGGCTGGAATCAGTCCGAAACGTGCGATATCCAGCTCAAACTCATCAGCACCGCGCATAATGATTGGGGCTGGCGCTAAAGGATAAACATGCGGTTTCATGCCCAGTTCGAGTTGCTCTTCATGAATATCTAATAAGGAAAGACGTTTTTTTGAGGGAAATTCATAGTTCGAGCACATAAATAACCTCTTTCATTCTAATTATTATTTGCTAAAGAATTAAAGTATAAAAATGATGGGCTCAAAACAATTCGAAATCGTAAGTATAGTTTTAACAGAAAGTAAGAATACGGATTAATATTAGTTTATCCTCTTTATAGAATAGTGCTCCTTTAAAGGACTATTCTATAAATATGAAGATTAAAATATTTGAGTTTTTAATGATTAAATACAAAAGCTCACCGGGTTATTTTGTAGGGCAGGTGTTCAAAGCTTTCCCTTGTTCAACTGAATGGATAAAGTTTCCAATTAGAAATTCACTCTGTCTTAAGGAATCACGATGATCTCCATTTTTGACGAGATGGAAGGCGATAGATTTCTGCTTCGTACATACCTGCTGATAGTAAGCATAAGTACCACGATCATCGACCAGTTGATCTTTCTCACCTTGTACCAGCAGAACCGGCACAGTCGGTGTCATATTCTCAATAGACTGTTCTTTTAAATAATTGGTCAAAGGTGCCAGATTTACATTTGATTTAAAGACAGTCTTAGGTGCTTGTTTTAGGTCAGATTGTAATTCTGACAAACAGCGACTGCGTGCATGATTAAGAATTTCTCCCATTTCTGGGCTCACTAAATTTGCTGGAGCAAGCAGCGGATCCGCAGCCTCTGCTCCTAAAAGCACAATTGGAAAAAATGCGGCGACATTAGTCGTGATTTGCGAATTGCTGGCAACATATTCAGCGATTCCTTCATATTGATAACCGCCTGGTGCCAGTGTAATTGCCCCGCGAAGATCAAATTCAGGCGCATCTTTTTGACCGGATGCTGCAACTTTAAGAGATGCTGCACCTCCTTGACTATGACCCATAACATACCAATTTTTACTAAAGTTATAAGGCTTTAAATGGTGGATCGCTCGTACAGCATCAACGACAGTATGCAACTGGCTTCGCGCATTCATATAAGGATGACCGTCCGGAGTGCCTAAACCTTGATAATCAGGTGCAACGACTGCATAGCCGCGAGCGAGCCAGGCATTCAATGCCTTAGCTGCGATTTGTTGATAGACATGGACTGGCCCACCCATATAATCGCCAGAGGGTGCACATGTATCAGCAACGCCAGTTGTACCATGCGCCCAAGCCAGAACAGGCCAGCCATCTTTAGGGAATTTGCCTTTAGGTAACAAGATATAGCCTGAAGTGACAATGGGTTCGGATTTTGTGCCACGACTGCGATAATTAATTAAGAAACGTTGTGAGGCATTCGTAAACAGATCAGTATTTTGTTCTTGTATAGATAATATTGTACCCGGTATTTTTTCCGAAATATGAGATGCTTGGATTTTGCTGCTATCGGGAAGTGGAGGAGAGGCTATTGCATATGTTGAACCTAAACATAAACAGCTCATGATCAATTTAATAATAGGAGATTTAATTTTCATCGCTGAAACCATTTTCCTTTTTATAATGTCATTTTTAATGTAGCAGCTTTATTTATGTTTCTAAATTAACTCTGCACAGAGTTTGTAAACTAAAGCTTTTAAGTTAAGGCGAATGAGTAGTACAACAGGTTATTTTAGTTTAGCTAATAACTTCATATAAGCACTTATATTTTAATGTGGTTCTGATCTGTGAGTAGAATTCATATCATGTCTAACCTCACTAATACGATCATAAATCACTTTTCGCATTCGGTTTATTACTCCCAGAGGTTTGTGCTCCGGTAGTGTATGCCATGGTGTAAAAGAGAGATTTTCACAAAACTTGTTTTGTTCAGGTGTATCAAAAACTTGCTGAGGAATGCGGATAGTTGCGACCTTGTAAAAAGGCGCCTCACTTTCTTGCCATTCAGTCATGGAATCTTCGACTGACATGGTGTTTGATGTTCTAGGCTGTATCAGAAACTCCATACATGCTTCACTTTTTTGCAAATGTTTGCGCAATTTTTCTCTTAGAAAATTATGATGCGGAGCATGTGGAAGAGGATCTGTCACTGTCGAACATGCTTGAGCTGAATACTTTATAGCTTGACGATCAGTGCCTATTCCTAATTGATAGGGCACCATAGACCAATATCTAGTTTGCAAAGGATTAGAAATTTTATTTCTCGTATTTAAGGCAATCCAGGTTCCTTTAGCTCCTAATGCAAAAGGAATATAGAGCTTATTGAAAAATCTATCGCTATTTATATCTTGCATAAATGACATATATCGGACTGGATCATTCACAAAAAAGACAGGATGATTGATCATAATGAAATCTTGAGTAGAGGTTTCATCATCTAAAAGCTTTTCTCCCGGTACTCCTAAAAGTTTTATCGCCATGCCACGGGCATCTTTTTTAATATCTGCTTGTTGGGCATCTTTAGAACCATTA
>NZ_JAUZUV010000030.1:0-16474 GCF_031844265.1 Acinetobacter sp. RG5
AAAGTCTGATATAACTCAATTTCTAAGCTTAATTCTTTATCATTAGCTAAATACTCTTCGTTTCTATCAAGATAAGAATTATTTGCTACAGACCAATATGCAGGATTTTCCTTAAGTTTTGAATTTATTGTATTTATCTCTGATAATTTTATAAACTTGATAAATTCTTGATTACCTCTAATGCTTCCTATTAAAGGAGTATTTAATTCACTCGCAGCACCAAATTCCTTTAACTTATCTAGCTCATCATCTGATTGATAAACCAAATTATTTGTTAGATATGCTATCTCATCCCAATAGGTTAAAGCTTTACGCAAGTCACGCCGATCAAGTGAAGAGAAAGAAATTCCACCACCAATTGCGATTTCTTTGGGAGATGTAATCAAAATACCTTTTTTCATATATTTATCAACAAAATAAGATCTCTCACAAATATAGACATTAAATTAGTCACTCACCAACAGTTTTTTTAAATTTAGCTATTAGTATATACTTCTACATATAGTCTCTCTTTTGCCAAATCTTTTCTTTGTAAAGTAGGAATCAATATGAACATTGCTACAAGAATGAAAATTTCCGTGGCTAACAGTAGAAATAACGTCTTTTTATCAAAAGATTTCATGAAAATGGGATCTGAAAGCCAAGTTAGAATGGGTTTGCAAGAACTTATCTGTGAAAAAAGAGTTCTGAGGATCAGTAAAGGTGTATATGTAAGGGCTAAAGAAAGTCGCCTTACAGGTAAGGTTGTTCCTGTAAACGGATTAGAAACCGTAAAAGAGGCCATAAATCGTTTAGGCTATCAAATCAAAGAATCTCAATCTATTAAAAACTACAATTCGAAGATATCAACACAAGTTCCAACTGGTAGAACTATTGCTATTAATAAATGTTCAAAAAGAAAGTTTAGATACGATAATATAGAGATATTCCTCGTATATTATTAATTTAAATGAATTCTTATCCTTTAAAAGATCTAACTGAACTCTCAGAAGAATTACTTGTTGAATATAGCTTTGTAGAAAAAGACTGGTTCATCACTAAAGTCCTGACGTTACTCGCTGATGATCCTAATTTAGTTTTTTCAGGTGGTACTTCACTTTTTAAAGCTCATAGACTAATTGAACGCTTTTCTGAAGATATCGATTTCTTGGTTATTGGCGATTTTAAGCCTGCAAAGCGTAAAGAAATCCGCAATAGAATTATTCAAACTTTAATAGAGAATGGTTTTAATGTAATTGATAAAAAAACTTTTGACAGTGGTCGAAAATATGAATTAACAATCGAATATCAAATTACTCAAGCTACTCCCGACTATATCAGACCCCATATTCTAATAGAAATTTGTTTTAAAGAATCGCAAGATTTTGAACCTGTTTACAGAGATGCTGGATCTCTATTACACATCTATTCTCAGAGAGAATTAGAAATTAAAAGAATTACATGTACTGACCCACGACAGATATTTGCCGATAAAATCAGTGCATTAATTTGGAGAATCCCTGACTGTAATCGAACTATTGCCGACTCAGATAGTCAAAAACTAGATAACACCATCATTAGGCATTTATATGATATATGCAAACTGGCAGAGGCTCTATCAATTGACTCACCAGAATTAATTACTCTAATTGAAAGCAAAATATCTAATGATATGACTAGGGATAGAAGTGGTACTGAAATAACGATATCTGCGCAAGAATACGGTTTAAGAACTATAGCTACTCTAAAAGATTCTACTCTTTGGAAGGACAGTTATCACAGCTATGTAAGTAATTTTTGCCTAAAAGGTAATATTATCGCTTATGAGCAAGCTATATCGATTATCGAAAATATAATAAAAAAATTCAAATGATATTAAAAACTGAGAAATTTTATGTTTAAAAACTTGTATGAAAAAATCCAACGCTGTTGTGGATATGTGACAGTTTTTGAAGGTGATGAAGTTATAAGTGAAGGTACTTGTTTTAGCTTTACGGATACAGGTGAAGTTATTACTGCTGCACATGTAGTGACTGGTAGGATGCCTATAAAAAAAGAAGATTACACTCATCCACAGCAAAGAATTTTGATAAAGTTTCCCGAGTTACCTTTAGTTGAATATGCAGTATCTTTTTGCTCATTTGAAATTAACGTCCCATCTTTTAAAGAAATAATACAGCTAGATATAGCTGTATTACGACCAAAAGAAGAGCAACCTTTCAAATTCCCCTTTCTACCTGCAAGTATTAATTCAGTAAATCTAGGAAAAAGAGTATTTGTTGCAGGCTACTCAGATGAACTTAATATCCCATTTTCGATTGAGAAAATTATTGATCCAGAATCATTTGGTGCAGATAAGTTTATTAAAGCAATTAGAGAGGAAGGATACTTAGCAGATATGACAGGTCCAATAATTAAACATGGTTATATTGGAAATATTCGTCGTATTTTTGCTGATGATAACTCCCAAAATATAAGAATAGAAACTGACGTTTTTTACATAGATAATGGGATGCATAGTGGTGCAAGTGGAGGGCCTATTGTCAATGAAGAAGGGGTTGCTTTAGGAGTATTAACACAACGTGCAATAACGCCAGCACATCAATCAGAGGACTCTATATTAAAAGTCCCATCAGGTTCATCAATAGGAATCTCATTACAAATTCTAAAAACTGTTCATGAAATTATTCAAAGAAATAATGCAACTTAAAATATATAAACTATAAAAAATGCCTATAATTTAGGCATTTTTTTAGCTCTCATTTAACATAAAATCTCTTATACGAAATTTGATTGAATTGTAAGTCCCCGTGAGCTTCAATCCTGGCTTACTTTACGTTTTTTAATTTTAAAAGTTCCACGACTCGCTACTCGTTGAGCAAGTTCAGGATTACGCCCAGATAGTTGTTTAATCACAATTGGGGGACCATTTAGTTCCTTAAGCAGTACAGTATCGTTTTCAACATACATAACTGGTCCACTTTGAGCTGCGGTAACAAAGCTTTCTCGAAGTGTACAAGCTGCCTGAGAAGCAATTTCTCTCTCATCGTCATTTTCATTAATTAGATTTACTGCTGACATTGACGTAATCCTGAGTAAAGCCTACCTAAATCATATTCTAAGTCGGGTAGACAGGAGATAAAACTAAAGACATTTCTGCATGTGAGGCGTTATGCAACACACATAATAACTTCATTTCTACTTCAAGGTAGGTATTATGTGTGATCTTGATTTTTTATTTAATTTCAATAACTTAAAAAATTAACGTTTGAGTTTTATTCTTCCCACACAAATACAATAACATTTAAAATCAAATACTTATATTGTGTGAAAAATTTAAAGTTTAGCATCACACATAATACCTACCTGGATTTGCTTCACTAGGTAGGTATTATGTGTGATCATCTTAATGATGTTATTTAATTTCAGTATCTTACTTAAAACTCAACTCTTTATAATTTCAATAAATTTTCACGAAGCACAGTATCATTCGACACAAAATTCCTATCCCTTTTTAATCCTGAATATTTAAAATTTGTAGAGAGTCCATCATTCAAAAAATTAGATGCCTTGAGAGCCAAATGAATCATACAATTTTTCAGAAATTAGAAAAAATGAATGGGCACTGCAAGACTTGTGCTAAAGCTTATGCACTTTTGACTCTGTTGAGTCTGGTGACTTTTTTCATCTATTTTTTTAATCATTTCACGTTAGAAACTCTCTTTACAGACCCAAATGCCCTATTACCGGCGATCAAAATAGAGGCTTTTGCGCTTGGGATTATGCATATTGTTTATTCTTTCTTTTTTAAATATATCGATAAAAAACTGCAAATATATGGCTTAGATTCAAACAATCTGAATGAATACATCCAGCGGAATCAGGCATTTTTCCAAAAGTATTAAGGTATGATTTCTCCAGTAGAGTTCATATCTTGTAATGTGTCAAAGACAAGTCTTTCAATGCCTGAGCGTGCTTTATCGCTGTCCGGATCTAGCCAGGACAGCGAAGGAAATTCGGCACAAAGGCCAACAAATTCTCCGTCTTGGGCAGACCACGTCACACTATATGAATAGCGTGCTTCAATCTTAAAATTGAACAAAGCCTTCATATATTTTGCTGCATCTTTGGTCTCAGCTCTCAAATCGTCAATTTCTTGGCGGCTGAGATCATAATCATCAGGATATTTCAGCATAGTTCACCTTTAATCTTTAATCTTTAAGTTTTTGCTTATTCTGTTTGTTCAAATACATCGTATCTGCATTACGACAAGCCATTTCAAACTCTTTAATGCTCATTGCCTTTTTCTTGGTAAATCGGACATAGTGCAGATGGTTCGTGAAATACTTCTTATTCAGCTTCTTATGATCAGGCTGTATCTGATTCAATAATTTTCGAACCCTTGCCTGTATTGAACCAATTTGAAATCGAGTCCCATGAAAATTCCCATGTGCCATCAATCGTGCGCTGGCTTCTGCAAATTTCTCTATACTTTCTGGCGTAGTTTGGATCTTGTTTAATCTCTTTTCAAACTCGCGTTTAGATCCATCTAAGAAGTCTTGGGATAAATACCAAGTAAACCGGACTCTTTTAGTGGAATAACGCTGAAAGAATTCTAAATGCTTTTTTCGAACCAAACGTAAGACCCGGGTAAGCTCTTTTAGCCTATCGTTGTAACTCTCATCATTTTCAAATTTAATCCCAAACCCCAATAGAAACTGAGTCACAGATTCTTGGTTCCAACGATTGTGCTCATTGTCTAAAAAAACAAAAGCAAACTTTCGATATAAACTCTTAAATCGTCGTTCTTCTGAGGCATCAAAGGGCTTAAAGATTCGATAGATAAACTTTTTGTTGCTATCAATCGCCTTCACACGTTTTGTATGCGTATTAAAAACGACCCCATAATTCTCAGGGAAATAATATATCTTCGCAAATTCAGTTTTCAGATCCGAAAATTCAATATATTGACCTAATACATAGGGACCAAAACGCAGCAGTTTTTCTTTTTTAGTCGTCAAAATACTATTCAGCTTTTGCTTGCGCGCCATGCTCGAATTCTTAGCGAGTATTTCTTTTAGCGTCAGCTTGCTTCTTCGTGCTTCACGATAACCAGTGGTAAATAACCAGAACTGGAACACCTCACTTTTTGCCGGATCATAATTGATCACAAGACTCCACACAGGCTCCCCGTAGTCTGATTTTTTCTTACGCGCTTGCTCACCGATATCCAGACCATATTCCAGGATCAGCTTCGGAATCAGGTTTTGAAACTTCGAAAAAGGCACAACATCAGAAAACCAGAACTTTGCTTTTCCATTGGAAACGCATTGCATGATACTGAGCAGGCAGTCAGTTTTTGTTGTTGTGTAGTAGATCATAAATCAACCAAAACCTGAGTTTTTTGCGGAAAGCATAAAAGTCTATCTTTTATTTTAAAGAATCACAAAACCATTTTTCACTAAAAATGGTTTTTTTTTAAGCGAAGATGGGTTTTCTGTAAATAAGAGTTCCTGTGGACCCGAGCAAACAGTTGTTTTTAGGTTTTTTGTGGCTTATTCTGTACCTGCCAAATATGAATTTTTTGGGATCGATGTGATTCGTATCTGTCCCGAATTTTTCTAGACCCTTGTCATTGCGGTTTTATGTGTATACGTCAGCCAACGTATACTAAAACTCGCAAAGCTGCGTGCGTGAGAAATCTAGCTGGCGCGGCTATGACGGGCACTAGGTGGTGAAATTCCGCTTATTGACCCAATCCTGACTGCATATAAACGCAGGTCTGCTTTTAAGCTCACCAGTCGTAAATATGTAATCTATGTAATAGTTGGGCGACATAGAAACGGGAATCTAGGCGACTAGATCAAACCCTGTCTAATGGAGAGTGTGAGTAACTTCAAGGATTGATAGTTGCGTTAACAACACCTATTTCATGCTTCAATTTTTACGAAGGGCATGATGTATGGCGCACAGGTGGGCTGCTGAGAATATCGCGAGGTATTAGGGAGTTGAGGAGAAATCTGGAAACTTCGGTACTCAAGGATTAACTTGAATGACTTGTCGAGATGACATTTCAGGTTAGTTGGTGAGATCGCTGGATAGCTCAAGCCTGTAACGGTGACACGTAGAACGTTATGTCACTCAGAAATTAAGACTGCATTGATTAAGTTCATTGCGGTCTTTTTTATTTTTTAGTGATTTAAACATAGCGAAGATGTTGCTTTGCGTAGGTCAAGTGCTTTACCCACAATGAAGTCGAATAACGGTGAATAATACGGGTTTTTGGAACTCTTACCGTAGAACAACGGAATCGCTGTTATTTTGTGGAGTGGATAAGCGTACTGATCGTTTATTAATACTGGTTTACTTTTATTAATGAACAAAGACCATTATGACTAATATGGGAATCTCTCAAGTCGATCATTATACAAGGTGGCTCCTTGATATAGACTTTTGAAGCGAAAACCTGCCTTGAGTGGGGAATAAGTTTTGATTAATGAGAGAGGGAGAATTGTTGAGTAGATTCTGTATCGAACCTTGATACAGATCCAGTCACTTCGAGCGAATAAAAACGTAAGCGGTGATGAAGCGAAAGACAATGCGGGAAATATTTAAAACCACTGACAAGGGTTTTTAAAGTGAGGTGTGGCAGCCTCGGTATCTATGAAATGATACGAACTTTTTTGGCGTGGAAGAAAATCAAAATGATTATTTCAATTATTAACGTGGCTGTTAGTAGTTGTGATATTTGATGATTATTCAGTAAGAAGCATGAACGGTGGCTCCGTTGTTGGTTCACGCCAACCAAATATCTTAGTTATTAATCCAAACTTTAAAGTTGAATTAATCGCTACTAGCTATTTTTTTTAGCGGTGACGTTATGAAGCAGTAAAATTGTTTTACTAGCGGAATAGTGTTTTAGCGGTGATGTATTCTTTCCTGAATTTTCATCTAGCGGTCCAAATGTGACTTAGCGGTGACGATTGAATTTGATGGTTGAATATTAGCGGACCTGTACTTAGCGGTGATGGAAAACATCTTGCTTCGTAACTAGCGGAAAAGTGGTATTAGAAAGTCGTAGTTGTGGAACTAAAACACAACCGAAGTTTGTCTTAAACTTAGTGGTGATGACAGTCGGGCATAAGCTGTCTGAACGGTTTGAGATTCGCTTCCTTTGCTATGCAAAGAGGATGTCACAAGTTGATAACTGTGAAAACGTACCAATACGTTCTATTGGCGTTAGGCGGTTACGTGAAACTCCAACATAAGCCCTGTTCTGCATCAGTAGACAGGGCTTTCCTATTTTGCGCTAATTTGCGTTTTAAGACACTTTTTATAAAAAAAGCTACCCAATATCATAAAAAGCTGCAATCAAGCTAAAAACGCCAATATAAGCCTTTAATCGGTATCTATAGAGCGAGTGTCTACGAGCGAACGCTCAAAAGTTGCGCCTAGACTCTCTGAAAAACCGTTTTTTACAGTTTTAGATCCTGGGAAAAACTTAGATTACATATAAAAAATTGAATCTAGACCGAGCGAAGCGACTAAAAAAGAATTATGAGCGAAGCGAATTCCGAGTTGCTTTTGCTTTTTCTAAAAGTCACGGAAACATTGACCAAAAAATTGCCCCCCGAATCGAGCGAAAGCGAGATTCAATAGAGTTTGAGCGTAGCGAAAACCAAGGGCAATTTTTCATGCACTGGGCTTTTAATTATTTTTAAAGTTTTTAAATGTTTTTAACTTAGTTTTAATTATTAAATTTCAATAACTAACCTTTGCATTCCCCCACGTTTAGTTACCCATTCCCCCACGTTTAGTTACCCATTCCCCCACGTTTAGTTACCCATTCCCCCACGTTTAGTTACCCATTCCCCCACGTTTAGTTACCCTCCTAATTACACCCTTAACTACACAGTTGCAGTTATACCCACATTGTTATAATCTGTGGGTATAAAAATATTTCAATTGAGTCTATGTCAAAAGAATTAGTTGTAAAAACCAATCGGTTAAACCAAGCTTTTCAAACCCTATCTTTATCAGAGTTTCATATTGTTCAATTAGCCATTGTTGATGCTAGACATACGGGTACTGGACTAAGTACAGATACTCCTTTACGAATAGATGCTTTGAGATATGCTGAAGTTTTTGGGACAACAAGGCAAAATGCTTATCAGAGAATGAAAGAAGCAGAGGATTCTTTATTTAACAGAAGATTTAGCTTCTTTGATGAAGATGGGAAATTAGTCAAAAGTAGATGGATTCAGCAAGTAAAATATCTAGATGATGAAGGGGCTATTGAACTTGTTTTCACTTTAGCTGTTGTACAAGGCATAAGTAAAATTGATGGTATTAAAGAATTTTTTACTCAATATTTACTAAGCCAAACAGCCCAGCTTAACAGTACATATTCAGCAAGATTATACGAGTTATTAATTCAATGGAAAGCTATTGGAAAAACGCCAGTATTTGAATTAGCAACTTTTAGAGAACAACTTGGAATTGGTGTTAATGAATACAAGCGTATGGATCACTTTAAAACTAGAGTTCTTGACTTAGCCATTTCTGAAATTAGCGAAAAAACAGATATAGAGGCAACCTACCAACAGCATAAAAAAGGCCGTTCAATATCTGGTTTTTCTTTTTCTTTTAAACAAAAAAAATCTAAAACTAAATCATTAGAAAATCAGACAATATCTGGGAATCTAGATCTTTTTTCAAAAAAAATGACTGACTCTCAACGCCACTTATTTTCCAATAAGCTATCTGAACTTCCTGAAATGAGTAAATACTCTCAAGGAACTGAAAGCTATCCTCAATTCGCAGTAAGAATTGCTGAAATGCTTAAAGATTCTGAGAAGTTAAAAGAGTTTGCTCCCATGCTTGAAAAGGTTGGCTATCGTTAAATCATTGATGTAACGTTACATCACTGAATATTGTCTACTGACATACAGACTTTTACTTGGGTTACATGATGAAAGCACTATCTGTTATTGAATTAGCTCAACTCTATGGAATGAATCGTCAAAGTATCTATAAACGTATAAATAAAGGGGATTTATCAAAAAATAGTGATGGGAAAATAGATTTATCTGAAGCCATACGAGTATTTGGCGAACCATCTAATAAAAATAATAATGTAACTACGTTACAGTCTACTACGGTACAAAAAGATACAGAAGTAGACATGCTAAAACAGCAAGTAGACATACTTAAAAAACAGCTAGAACTTGCACATGAGCGAGAAGTTTTTCAAAGAGAACAACTAGAAGCAAAAGATAATCAAATAGAAGCAATACAACGACTGCTAGAAGCCCCAAAAACCAATATGACTACGTTTACCGATCAGAAATCTAGCCAAGATATAGCAACGGATCCTCGGTCAGAACCTGAGCCGAAACATGACGGATTGACTACTCCGGAAAAAACGGAAAATAAGCGGATTCCAGTACCGGAGCGCATTGAACAGGAACCGGAGAAAAGGGGCTTTTGGAGCCGTTTTTTTAGACCCTATGATTAACCACGATTGTTTAACTAATATGAACAAAGTCGTGAAACATTGATCAAAGAATAGGCGTGGAACGTGAAAAGTCACAAAAAAAGCCCGAACAGGGATGTTCGGGCTATAAACTAGAAACTACAGCATTGATTTCTATAAATAATTATAACGCATTTCGTATAACGTGTATTATGTTAATTTTAGAAAATCTTCACTACTATTATTTTAAAATAAGCCTTATATCCAAGCATAAAACAAGGTTGTCTAGACTTCTTTTAACAGTAAAGTTATCATAAAACTGAATTTTATTTTTTAGGTAAGTTTATGCATTCTATCCGCATTCGTTAAGACACAACTATTTGCATAGTGACACTATTTTATAATGGTGGGCTTTTGTTGTGTCTTTAAGAATATATGCGGATATATAAAGTAAAAGTATGCTTAATTTATAAGTATGCTTTTAGTGCATAGTTTCCAGTTATAACTTAATTGACTAGCTATTTGTCCACCCTGTGGATGAATAGCTTTTTTTTTGGGAGGACACTGTGATGCTAGCTTTTGTTTTCACCTAAATCCTGTTTGCTGCATAAAAAATTTCAAGAGCTAAACAGGAGTAAATAAAAATGAGTTTAATTATTAAAGCGAGAAACATACGCTTGGATTATGCTGGGCGTGATGTTTTGGATATTGATGAATTGGAAATTCACTCTTATGACCGTATTGGTCTTGTGGGTGATAACGGAGCAGGAAAGAGTAGTTTACTCAAAGTACTTAATGGCGAAATTGTTTTAGCCGAAGCGACATTACAGCGTTTTGGTGATTTTGCACATATCAGCCAACTGGGCGGAATCGAAATAGAAACGGTCGAAGACCGGGCAATGTTATCTCGCCTTGGTGTTTCCAATGTACAAAACGACACAATGAGTGGCGGAGAGGAAACTCGTGCAAAAATTGCTGCCGCATTTTCCCAACAAGTACATGGCATTCTAGCGGATGAACCAACCAGCCACCTTGATCTCAATGGAATAGATCTACTTATTGGTCAACTTAAAGCATTTGATGGAGCATTACTTGTTATCAGTCATGACCGATATTTTCTTGATATGGTTGTAGACAAGATATGGGAGTTAAAAGACGGTAAAATTACGGAATATTGGGGTGGTTACTCGGATTACTTGCGTCAAAAAGAAGAAGAGCGACAACACCAAGCCGTAGAATATGAGCTGATGATGAAGGAACGGGAGCGATTAGAATCTGCTGTGCAAGAAAAACGCCAGCAAGCTAATCGATTAGACAATAAGAAAAAAGGAGAAAAATCCAAAAACTCTACCGAAAGTGCTGGACGACTTGGGCATGCAAAAATGACTGGCACCAAGCAAAGAAAACTGTATCAGGCAGCTAAGAGTATGGAAAAGCGTTTGGCTGCATTAGAAGATATTCAAGCACCAGAGCATTTGCGTTCTATTCGTTTTCGTCAAAGTTCAGCCCTAGAACTGCACAATAAGTTCCCGATTACGGCAGATGGTCTGAGCTTAAAATTTGGTAGCCGTACTATCTTTGATGACGCTAACTTTATAATACCGCTTGGCGCTAAAGTCGCTATAACTGGATCGAATGGAACAGGGAAAACGTCCTTGTTAAAAATGATATCAGAACGTGCTGATGGATTAACCATATCTCCAAAAGCTGAAATTGGCTACTTTACACAAACAGGATATAAATTTAACACGCATAAATCTGTGCTCTCCTTTATGCAGGAAGAGTGCGAGTACACAGTTGCGGAAATTCGTGCAGTATTGGCTTCAATGGGGATCGGAGCGAATGATATTCAAAAAAACTTATCCGACTTATCGGGAGGTGAAATCATCAAACTGCTTTTATCCAAAATGCTTTTAGGAAAATATAATATTTTGCTTATGGATGAACCAGGAAACTATCTTGACCTAAAAAGTATTGCCGCATTAGAAACAATGATGAAGTCCTATGCAGGAACTATTATCTTCGTATCTCATGACAAGCAATTGGTCGATAATATTGCTGACATTATCTACGAGATCAAAGACCACAAAATCATCAAGACTTTTGAGAGAGATTGTTAATGATAGCCAATCTAATCCGAACATTAATTATTGAACTCTTTAAAGGAAATTAAAAATGACAATTCAAGATATTCAATCACTTGCTGAAGCACACGGCTTGTTGCTTACGGACAAAATGAATTTCAATGAAATGGGCATTGATTTTAAGGTCGTTTTTGCTCTTGATACAAAGGGGCAACAATGGTTGCTGCGTATTCCTCGTCGTGATGGCATGAGGGAACAAATCAAGAAAGAAAAACGCATTTTAGAATTGGTAAAAAAACATCTTTCTGTAGAGGTTCCTGATTGGAGAATTTCATCTACAGAATTAGTGGCTTATCCCATACTTAAAGATAATCCTGTTTTAAATTTGGATGCTGAAACCTATGAAATAATTTGGAATATGGACAAAGATAGCCCGAAATACATAACATCTTTGGCAAAAACCTTATTTGAAATCCATAGTATTCCTGAAAAAGAAGTTCGGGAAAATGATTTGAAAATTATGAAACCTTCAGATTTAAGACCTGAAATAGCAAACAATTTGCAGTTAGTAAAATCTGAAATTGGTATAAGTGAGCAATTGGAAACCCGCTACAGAAAATGGTTGGATAATGATGTTCTATGGGCAGATTTCACCCAATTTATACATGGCGATTTATATGCTGGGCATGTACTAGCTTCAAAGGATGGAGCTGTTTCAGGCGTTATTGATTGGTCAACAGCCCATATAGATGACCCAGCGATTGATTTTGCTGGGCATGTAACTTTGTTTGGAGAAGAAAGCCTCAAAACTCTAATCATCGAGTATGAAAAACTAGGGGGTAAAGTTTGGAATAAACTATATGAACAGACTTTAGAAAGAGCAGCGGCCTCTCCTTTGATGTATGGTTTATTTGCCTTAGAAACTCAAAATGAAAGCCTTATCGTTGGAGCAAAAGCTCAGTTGGGAGTTATATAATTTAAAAATATGATTGCTGAGAACTGCCTTGTTTTGAAACTTGGTTGGCTTTAATTAGTTTTTAGTATTCTTTATAGAAAATGCCTCGATCAAGGGGCATTTCTAACAATCATTTAACATAAAATTTCTTATGTGAAGTAACCTGAATGCAGCGGTGCCCCATTGGGGGCGCGTTGAGATAAGCCTCTTTTAGATAACTTTAGCAACTCGATAGACAGTTGCAACTCCACAATTCACTGCTTTGGCAATTTCTTCCTTAGTCATATTGCCAACTACTAGCAATTCTTTTATTCGTTTATGTTTAGCCTCATTTGCCTTCTTGCCTGTTGGTTTGTAACCCGAACGTGCCAGGCCCTGCTTAATACGTTCTATACGTTTCTCATTGTCTAGGCGGGCCATTGTTGCCAGAAGATCAATCAACATATTGTTGATGAGTTCCAAGATTGAATGAGTAATGCTGTCACTGGTTTGAATCATTTGGTAGGTAGTAGGAAGATCTGCTACGACTAAACGAAGTCCCTTCTCCTGGATCCTGCGCTTCAGCTCTTGAAAATCTCGTTGGGTTAGGCGTGATAAGCGGTCAATACTTTCAACTAACAATGTGTCACCTTGATTTGCTTCTGACAGTAGCTTATTCAATTCAGGTCGGTCTAACTTCGTACCACTATAGTTTTCCACGTACACAATGGTTTCACCCAAATTCAAGTTTTGGTTTAGATCCTGAAGAATCTGCAAAGCCCTTTCTGCATCTTGATCTTTAGTTGAAGCTCGTAGATAAATACGTGTATTCATTTCTATCATTTAATCTTAATTCTATTAGATTAATGATAATACTATCATTTAATTATTGCATTAAGTCTAATGATAGATATTGTATGCGATTTGGCTCGCTATCATTCAGGTATAGTCTTTTGATAAAAAAAGCATGACTAAAAGCCATGCCTTGGGAATTCGTATAACGTGTATTATGTTAATTTTAGATAAACTATAGAATCCATTAGTTTTTAAACCAATAAATTAAATATTTTATGGAACTCCAGAATATTTATTCAGGCGATACTTAAGCAATAAGGGTAGGGTGATTACATAAAGTATTGCAGCTAATGCCCATACCATTCCAGGAGCTGATGCCTGAGTCATAAAATAGAGGCTAGTAACTAATACAGGACCAATTATAGCCCCCAGACTATTAAAACTGCTTAATAGCCCTTGTAATTCACCTTGTCTTTCATCACTAATACCTCTGGACATCATTGCTTGCAAAGCAGGAACGGCTACTCCACCAAGGGCAAACAATGGTAACAACGCAAAAGGCACCCATTCTTCAACAGCAATAGATAAAAGAAGTAAACCAATTGCATCGCAAGCTATTCCACATAACAACGTATTTTTCTCTCCAAACCTCTTTACCATAGGGGCGATAGCAAAAGCCTGTGCAATAGAATGGCATATTCCATAACTAGCAAGGGAAACACCTGCAATAAATATACTCCAGCCATAACGATCCTGCCCATAGATAACCCATAAAGTTGCGGGGACTTGTGAAACCAATGTGATAATTAAAAAGATACCAAGCAATGGAGCCATATTAGGTTGAGTGATCAAATAGGATAATTTCTTTAATATTGATTGCTCCTGAACCTTCTCAGTCATTTTATTGCTGTGTTTTGATTCTTTTAATAAGACTGCTGTCATTATTAAATTAATCCCATTCATAAAAGCAGCAGCAAAGAACGGTGCATGTAAGTTCCATTCACCCAAAACTCCACCTATTACCGGACCCGCTATAAACCCAATACCAAAGACAGCTCCAAGGAGACCAAACCTTTTTGCACGCTCATGGGCTGGAGTAATATCTGAAACATAAGCTGTTGCAACAGCCATGTTGGCACCTGTAATTCCCGCAAAAATACGACCAATATATAGCCACAATAGAGAAGGAGCAGCAGCCATTAGGAGATAATCAGCCGTTGCACCAGCAATTGAAATAATTAATACAGGTCGACGTCCAAATCGGTCACTCAACGCTCCAAGGATAGGTGCAAAAATGAACTGCATCAGAGCATACACAGCTAATAAAGCACCATAGTGAACACCGCCTGCTTCAGCTCCAGCCAATGACCGTAATAATTCAGGCAAGATCGGCATAATTAAACCAATCCCAACAGCATCCAGAAATATAGTGATTAAAATCACGCTCAATGATTTCTTCACAAATGCCTTCTCTAGCAATGATAGAATTAATATTCTCTCACACACTCCCTATCAGTGATAGATTTATGAGTAAAAAAGATATTGCACCTCAACGTCTGACACGTGAAATAGTCCTGCGTACCGCATTGGATATGTTGAATGAAGAAGGCATAGATTCAATAACCACACGCAAGCTAGCTCAACGATTGGGTATTAAATCTCCAACTCTATATTGGCATTTCAAGAATAAATCCTTGTTAATGGAAGCAATGGCGGAAACCATTATAAATGAACACCATTTAGTTTCTTTACCCATCGATGGGATGACATGGCAAGATTGGTTGCTCGCTAATTCTGTAAGCTTTCGTCGAGCACTACTAGCTTACCGTGATGGTGCTCGTCTACATGCAAGAACTAGCCCCAGTCAAGGACATTTCAACACGATTGAGGCCCAAGTTGCGCTGTTATCTCATGCTGGGTTTTCTCCTGTTGAAGCAGTTGCATTACTTATGACATTAGGAAGGTTTATTGTTGGGTGGGTCCTTGAGGAGCAGCAAGAAGAAATAAGATCAGACCCACCATTCGAAGCCGATCCAACTATATATCCACTCATGCTCCAAGGAGTGAATACCTTACAAAATATGAATGCGGATGACATTTTTGAAAATGGGATTCGTATGGTGATTATCGGTGCTGAAAGACAACTTGATATTAAAATGCAAACTTAACTCTATACTGCTTTAAGCAACTGTTCTATTTAGTAATAAAGCTTTTATCCTTAATTATTTAACATAATAGAGCTTATACGAAACGCTATCTATAAAGCCTTTGTTTTTCAGATAGTTAAAAAAAATGACCTACCTAAAAAACTGCAAAAAGCCGACTTAGAAACAAGTCGGCTTTTTTATGATCAGGTTTGATACTTCTTGCCAATAAAATCGATCAATGTTTAATCAAAATGACGCATTGTTGTGCTTTATCAAGCCATCCACGGCCGAAACAATCCCCAATTTCTGCGGACAACTCTTGGGATAAAAAGTGGCCAGACTTGTACGTTTTGGCGCACATTCATTCAGGTGCTTTGCGTCTATGCAATTCTTCATCAATTTCCTATCATGGGGACATAGAGAGCAGGATGCTCCAGATAAGAATAAGAAAAGACAGCAACGGAGAATGCAGGTACGACAGGAGTTATACCAAACGCATCAAATATGTAAAAAAGCCCAACAGGATGTTGGGCTTTTTTATTGTCTAACGAATCTGGTATAACAGCCGTTATGCTAATTTTAGGAAAACTAAACCTAACTATCCTGAAAGTTCTTACGAATACTTCGTATGTAATTAAATTGGGTGTGAGTTTGTGGTTTATTAATATACTTATATCCTATAGCTATACCACAAGCAGCAATACCTGCCAGCATGGGACTAAATGCATGTAATTGAGGTGTAGAATAGACACCATAAGCAGTAAGCCCTGATGTTGTAGCAGTATAAGCAGATATATCTAAAAAGTCCTTTTTAACAATATTTCTTAAATTGTCATAGATAATCTTAATTTTACCTTCTCTCATTACTCTATCTATATCAGATAAAGATCTTTTAACCCTTTCTATTTCTAGGTTTTTCTTCCTATCATAGGAGTTTGAATCGCATATATCGATGACCAAACCTTCAAAGTACTCTCGAAATGCTATTAATTCTGTTCCTCTTTTTTCTTTGAACTCAATAATTTTTTCTAGAGGTGTATCAGCAGATGGAACAGGCAAA
>NZ_JAUZUV010000031.1:0-11367 GCF_031844265.1 Acinetobacter sp. RG5
TATCATCCTCTAATAAAATGGCATCCATTTCGATATTGGCACGTGTATCTTTAGCACCTACACGTATTAATCCATTTTTTTCTATTTCCATTTCTAAAGGAATAGTAATTAAAGGATATGAATAAGATTTTTGAGTAGTAGGAAGTACCCAATCAACTAAACCAAAACCTGCAACAATTTCCTCACCATCGCCTGTTCCACCTAGGTTAATTGCAGTATTCCAAGAGAATAATTTGTCATAAACAATAATGGATTTTTTAATCTCATCATTGTCTTGTTTCCAAAGTTCCCAATTATTTCGATAATTTTCAAATTCTTTAAACAACTTCTGAATTATGCCAATTTTAGTGATCAAATCATTTGCCACTAAAAAGTAAGCTAATCGCAAGTGATCAACTCGCTTAAAAGATACTAGCTTATTTAAACTAGCATAATTAAAAGTCGGTACTTTTTCAGTTTCAACATGGATGTGCAAAGACAGTTGTTTAGATGGTATAGGCATCGATTGAAGTTGTAAGCGTTCAATTTGAAACCACCAATCACTATCATTCAGAATCTTTAAACCACGAAGTTTTTTAAGATCATAGGAATAAAATCTATTACCATTAATTTCATATTGAATTTTTTGAGTATCCTCAGCTTGATGAGATACATAATCCAACAATTGAATCAGTTTATTTTTAACAATATCATTTAATTCAAGTTCAGAGTTCATCATTGGTCTTTCTAATTTTTTAACTGACGGGTTTATAGCTAAAGACCAGCAAAAGGCTTCATCTTGTGAAAATATATCTTGATTTTGATATAAAAAAGCATTCACTTCTTTCTTTTCAATACCAAGAGTTTTGGCAATTTCTCTAGCAGTAAGTTTGGGCTGTTTAACCAAAATAGCTGTTATTAAATCCTTCATGTGATTCATATTTCCTAATCATTTTAAAAGCTTTTCTCTTTAATTGATTTATACAGAATCAACTTAATCCACTCCCAGCCCCTTAAACACAGCATCCACCGGATCTGCATAGAAACTGGTCTGGAACTTGGTAAACAGTTCCACAGGAATCGTAGGGATATCTGCCGCACTACTCATTGGCAAAGCAACCTTCTTGGCACCAGCATCAAAAGCAACTTGCAGACATTCGGCAATACTTTCCACCGGAGTCACAGAGCCACCCAAGCTCATATCACCCAGTACCACCATCTGACTTTGTACCGATCGTCCTAACAGGCCAGAAGCGAAAGCCACTAAACTTGGCAAGGCAAGATGGCTGAGCGGCCCGGTATTCTGTAATTCAACCACATGTAAGTGGAAGTCATGTTCCAGCACCTTACTGCCACCCGATATTCTGGATGCATTGGCCTTGAAGTAATCAAAAGCAATTTTGACCTGTTCTTTGGCACTGCTTGAATTCCATAAGCCTGATGTCGCCAATTTTCCTGAACCTTTGGTCACTTGAAGTTCTAAGCGGTATAAGCCTGGCATGCCTTTATTACTGAGCCCGATGGTATATAAGAAACCTGGCTTGGCTGGACCTTCGGGAATCAGTCCACCTCCACCTTGCTCTTTTACCGATACAAAATGTTCTTCTAAGGTATCATTATCGATATAGCTGAAATGCACATCATAGAATTCCATGCCCCCAATTTTCTTCAGCTGCTCTTTGACACGCCGGCGTACCTGCAACGCATATTCCAGACATTGCTGTACATCTTCTTTCTCAAACTGACCGTGTGGGTAGAGTAGCTTCATCAATCCAGAAACAGTCTTGCGAACGGCGATCACATCACGCTGATTCAGGTTATTTCCGAGTTTGAAGTACTTCTCAATGGCATCCGCAAAACTACGCTTACGCATTTCCCTGAAGAATTCAGCCAGATAATCAACAATCAGGCCATAACGGTTGGTGAAGAACTCCGGACGCATCTTGGGAATTTCCCAGCCTGGGATATAGGCATGAAAGCGATCAAAGAATGCCGAATCAATCATGGCTTCAGGGAACGGCGCCAAGAGATGGCTGGTTTTAACCAGGGATTCCACACTCTGGTTGATATTACCCACAAAAACCATCGAAGCTGAGGCTTCCATCTGTTCACGACCACGGGCAAAAGATCCTGAGGCCATGTAGTCTTTCATGATCTGAACGCCATCTTTATCCTTAAAGGAAATACCGGCAACTTCATCAAAAGCTACCACATCCCACAACCCCACCAGACCAATACGGCGGCTACTCATGTTATAGAACAGGTTGGCGACAGTCGTTTGCCCACCGGAGACTAAAATACTATTCGGTGAACACTCTTTGTAAATATGGCTTTTCCCGGTACCGCGTGGTCCCAGTTCACAAACGTTATAGTTATTTTCAACGAACGGAACCATACGCGCTAATAGGTGCCACTGCACGTCCTCTTTTAGCGAAGCCGGTTCCATGCCGATCGAACGGATTAAACTCTCGCGCCACTGATCAGTGCTTAATGCTGCTCTGCCACTGAAAAGTTCATCCATATTCATATTCGGCATTTGAATCGGCTTGAGTAAACTCACCCCAAATGGAGAATTGGTTTGTCCTTCTTCAAAATAATAACTGAGCGTAGCAATGACCCAGATACCACCCACCAGTAATTTTTCATACTCTTTGACGATGCCTGCCGAGATTTCGGCATCTTTGATCCCCAGATTACTAAATGATGCTTCGTATTTGTCCTTACGCTCATTCAGCTTTACGGTCACCCGATCAATGACCTTATAACTGCCCCGTTCACGAACCAGGGATTTCACCTTCTCAGCTTCATCAGGTCGTACATAGTTCTCTGCCAGAACCGTCTTTACGTTACGTAGTCCCTGTTCAATGATCTCTGGATCATCCGAGGCACAGTACATCCCCAGCAGGTATTCGAGTACATAGACTGGGACATTGGCCCCTTCTTTGATCAGTTTAGTTAGATCCTTACGTACCACCCGCCCAGCAAAGTGTTCATTCAGCAGCTGATCCAGTTCTTTATCGTTAGCAGATTCCATGTAGGCTACGCTCTATCGTTAATTCGTTATCAGAAGAAGTCATCGGTAAATGCCAGATCAATGGTGACCTTATAGCGCTGCATTTCGATATTCAGGTCTTTGTCCTTCAGTACCAGGAAGTAATCTTTTTTACGGTCAAAATCAGTGCCAGATAATGACAGTCTGACCTGTTTAACCCGATCGGCAACAGAGTCGGTACTGCTATCAAAGGTCAAGGTTTCTTCACTGGAAACTTTGAGATCCCCATCATAAATGGCAATCGACAGGGTCACTGGCATGACTAGCTCACTGACAGCTTCAGTTTGCATCAGATCAAACTTCTGGATGTTATTGACCATTTTCAGCGTGGATTTGGTAGAAATAACCTCAACTTTACGCTTGGTCCGCTGTCCGGCCTTTTCACCACGCAGCTGTTTTACCGTTAGTACAGGCACCACGATTTCCTGAGGCATGATGCCACCATGCACGAAACGTGAGCCTCCTACAAAATGGAAACGGTTCGCCCCTTTTGGAATCCAGAAATCAGTCGCAGATAGTGTGCCTGCCGTAGCTTGGGTTGAGCCTTTCCATGCTTCCTTGCTCTCTGGTAAACCATGCCCAATCACATAGCGTTTTTTGCTTTTCAATGTATTGGTAGGTTTTTCAGTCAAGCTTGAACGATCCGCAGATTCCAGTTTACTTTGCTGGAACAGGAAGCCATGGTCGGCTGTAATCAATAGGGTAGAAATATTGAAATGCATTAAAATTTTGCGGCTAAGTTCGGTCAGCTCTTCAATGGCATGTTCTACCGCCATAAAGGTTTCTGATTCTGTCGAGGCACTGTCTCCCCGAGCATCAATCACGTTGTGATAAACGTAAACCAGCTCATGGTCTTTCAGTGCTTCACGGCCTTCATCACGCGACCAACCTTTTACCGTTTCAGCGGTAACCGCCAATCCATTATAGGCAGCCAGAATTTTGGATCGTGCTGCAGTCCCTTTGCTGGACTGTCCATCTACTAAAACATCATCCCCTGCGGCCTCTTTGTACTCCAAAGTCTGATGCGGCAACAACGAGGCCATGCCAAGTGTGGTGTAACTTGGGACAACGCCCAGCTGTGAAGACAAGGTCGCTTCGGAATAACGCTTTTCATTGATACGATCACGCAGCTCTACCGCAGCTTCATAGCGAAAAGCATCACTGATAATTACCACAATACGGCGTTTCGTTGCAGAACTCAGTAAGGGTCTGACATGGGTATGGTAGAAGTTTTGCTGATTTGGGATATCTGCCACTTTCCAGACATTCAAGCTTTGCTCAGCTTCTACACGCTCACCCCAGTTTCGTGCCAAGTGGTCAATAAACCAGTAGGAATAGCAATTTTCGACTTCTTCATCGAGTTTCTTCAGGATATCGACATGAGCGCGTTGAGAAGCAGCACTGTAGTGGCGATAGGCCATATCAAAGCGATACAACTCCTGCTCGTAGGCTTTATACAATGCTTCGCTGGAGTCGAAATAGAACCCGGAATCAAACTGCTGTCGCAGGCTGAACAGCTCAATCGCTGCCTGCAACGCTGTATAGACGGTACGGTATTTACGGCGAGTTGCATCGTCCTTATGTTTGGAAGCCCAATAGCCATCCAAACGGGTAGAAATAATCGTTCTGAAATGTTCCAGTTCAGCTTTGGTTGCTGCAGGGATCTGGCTGGCCAGATCGACAATGATCTTTTGTTCAATCACTTCAAAGGTCATGACATCGAGCAGCTGCTCCAGATCAAAAGCCCCGACCTTTTCTTGGATCCGCAGTGCATTGGCCACGGTCTGGGAGAGTGTACGAAGGTTGGGTAGTATTTGGAACTGTCTCTCCAGCGCGACAAGAAGGCTCTACGCAGCTCTGCTCTGACGATCACGCGCTGCAACTCTAGCTTACGGGTACTTTTTAAGTAACCGGCTTCTGCCAGCATGCGAAACACCACCTGCCCCATTTTTTTCTTGCTGGACTCTTTCCAATCACAGATATCCGGATCGCGTTGTGAGCGTTCATCCAAAAAATCTGACCAGATATAACTGTCCAAGTGTTGCGCCTGGGAGATATAGCCATCCCTCATCACCGTTTCCATAAACTCAAGCAGCAACAGGTTGCGTTCCAGTGCGCCACAAAAAGCCACCTGGGTCGCCAGCTCATCATCCCCATCACGCAAAGCTTTCCAGAAATCAGGCTCTAAGCGCTCAAGACGCTTACGAATGGCAGTGGCGTTACGTTGGGCTGAAGCAGGCGTTCTTTTTTGCAGAATATTGTCAATCTGAATTGCCTGATGCTATTGTTCTGGAGTCGCTTCTCGTAATAACAGATCCGCGATCAGCCGGCTTTCACGCACCATCAGGGAGCCACCAATCAGGTCACTGTCATAATGAAATTGTTCTAACATGGCCAATCTCCTATGAGGCCTGATCAAACAGGTAAGACGACAGCTTTTCGATATCTGAGCGTTGTAGTACCAAGGGATATTTCAAGGCATCATCCGCCTCAGCCAGCGTGATCGCGGCCTGATATCGCTGCAAAGTATAGTGAGCCAGGGCTTTTTTCACCGGAATCTGTAATCTGCCATCAGGCATGCCGAAGTCTTTTTCGACCAGCGCTTGTTGTGATGAGTTCAATTTTGGATTAGGGATCAGCGTCAGTACAATTTCTTCATGCCATTGCTGATCCTGAGCAGGGTCTACTGACTCAATCGCCACCACAACAGGTGTGCGATCAATTCTGGAGAGTAAAAAGTCCTTAAACTGCTTGCTCTGATGGCAATAGGCACGGACATGCCAGCGAAAACCGGTATACACCAGGGTGTGTGGGGAAATGATGCGTTCATGCCACTGCGGATTCTGCATCGAGGCATAAATCATTTTTAAAGTACTTTGGTTTCGGCAGGCACGCAAAACTTCCCGAATCACTTCAGGACGTACACTGCGATCAGGTAATTGAACTGCTGCAAGATTCGGTTCTGGTGTCGCAATCAGGGTATGCGATTCACTAACCAAACCTGACAGCATATTGAGATATTCATTGATATGTACGGTAGTCAGCACCGGTTGAAACGTGGCTTTAGGCACATAGCCTTTTACGGAGGGATCATGGACCAAGGCATCTGGGTTATACAGCGTATTGTAACGCTTGATATCCGCAGAAGCCTGCTGTCGACTAAGCCCAAACCAGCTCATCAAACGATTGGTAACCAAACGACCTTCCCAGTAAGCAAGCAGCTCGATCGCCCGCATTCGAAGAAGCACTTCATGCTTATCTGTCGTCATATACCAATCAGTCAATAAATAAGATTTCTAAGATTACCCCATGGCAAATGTACAGTAAACATTTTTTACGGTATTTAAAGGTGGTATTGCAATCACCAGATAAAAAATATACTAATATCGTGATGATAGCCGTCAAAGTACGATCTCTAGCAGATCATGGATCCTGGTATAGCGCGTGAATTGAGCTAAGTTTTAGAATGAGAGCAATATGGGTTTTAGATTTCGTAAAAGTATTAAATTATTCCCGGGTTTTAAAATTAATCTGACCCATAAAGGCATCAGCAGTGCCAGCATTGGCAAACCTGGTGCTTCTCTAAATATTGGAAAAAAAGGTACGCGAACCAGTGTCGGTATTCCAGGTACGGGACTATCTTACTCTAAACACCAGCCTTACTCTAAAAAGACCCGTGTTCCACAACCGACATCGCTAGAACACACGGAATATAATCCTCAGAATTTAGAACAACCGAAGACAAAGATCTGGCCTTGGATTATTTTTGGAATATTGTGTTTTATGGTGGGTGCCGTCATTTTTTAGCAAGAATAGCATTGTATTTTAATCAAAAAAAATGCCCACACGGATGAATGGGCAAACTAAGGAATTAATATCCTTCAGAAACTCCAGCGCAATTCTCGCTACTTTCAGTAAGCGACTGTAGCTCAATCATGATGATCTGACTCAATCGAGTCGAGGTAAATCAATCCATCACAAATGGAGTAGAAATTATGCTTGATCACATTCTTGGTTAATGCTGAAAAGTCTTTGGGTTTTGATCAATAAATAGAAGTGCCGATGACTACCCTCAACTTTACTTATTTTCAGATAGCAACCAATCGAGAGCACTCATTTTTACAATACCATTATAATTTGCTTCAGTCCCTATCGTGTCTAAGGTAAGTAAATATTTGGGATACGAATCAGAAATTTTCTGTAATGGACGTAACTCTCGGCTGAGTGTCTCCTCATTGAGCGTTTCTAATGCCACCTGATAATAAGTTAAATTCTGTAAAGTATCGACAGCAACAAAATCAATTTCATATTCATCAACCCGCCCTACATAGACCGTATAACCTCGTCTGACAAGCTCAAGATAAATCACATTTTCTAAGATATGACCTTGATCAGCATTAGCATCAGGCAACATAATCCGGCGCAATCCGACATCAACTAAATAGTATTTTTCAGAGGATTGTAATAACTCACGCCCGCGTACTTTAAATTGTGCGGCACTATAAAATAACAAACTGTCCTGTAAGCCCTGAATATAGCGTTTTACTGTTTCAAATGAAATCTTAACCCCACTTGAAACAAAGGTATTTTTAATTTTATTGATGGAAATAGGTGAGCCTGTCACGCTTGCCAAATATCTTGCGACACGCTCGAGAGAGTTAATATCGGCAGTATTCAAACGGGGAATAACGTCTTTAAACATTACACTGGCATAGACCGCTTGCAAGTAATCATAAGTTTCCTGCTGGCTAGTCATGGCAAGCGTATAAGGGAAACTACTGCGCGTATACATGGCATACAAATCACGATTGGATAATTGTTGGATGATCGGATTATTTTCAATATGCCACTGTTTAAATTCTTGGAATGACAGAGGTAGAACGTGTTGCTCGATATAGCGTCCTGTAAGTAAAGTCGCAAGTTCTCCACTTAGAAAGAATGCATTTGAGCCTGTAATGTATAAATCGATATAATCCCGAACATATAAGGAGTCGACTACTTTCTCAAAATTTGTAACATGTTGTATTTCATCTAAAAAAACGTAGTTTTTTTTACTTTTATCAACTTTGGACAATACATAATCATGTAGTTTACGGTAATCGGTGAGTTCTTCAAATTCCATAAATTCGAAGTTGATGGCAATGATGTTTTCGGCTTGTACACCCTGTGCTTTTAGGTCTTGTTGAAACATCGCCAATAAGGTGGATTTTCCAGAGCGACGCACACCTGAAAGTACTTTAATGACATCACGGTCTTGCCATGTATTCAGAAATTTTAAGTAGCCATCACGTCGAATATTAGCGCTTCTCATTATTTACACTTAGAATCTAAAGTTTTAATAAATTCTATCAAATTTTAGAACGTATATGTAAATATATTTAATTTTAGAAAAAGTTTAAAGGTTAAGTGAAACATTCAAAGCTGCTGTAGAAGCATGTAAACAGCAGATCTGATCAAAATCCAAATTCTGTCTTTTTGATTATTTTCCATCTCATGTTATGTCATTGATGCTGCGACTTAACTGCTATATAAATTAAGTGAAAAGTAAATGGAACTAAGATGTTAACTAGAGTGGAACTCATTTTTATTGTGCTAATGGTATCAGCCTTATTGCGTATGAATTGCTAAAAGGTTTATTTTAAAGTCACTTATACATGTTTTTGATCAAAAAAAAATGCCCATAGGGGGAATCTATAGGCAAAACTAAGGACCTTGACGGTCATTCAGAAACTACAGCTAGTTTCTGGTTGTGATTCTAAAGTGAATTAAAAACAACCACATTGGCTGAATATATCAAAAGTTAAATCATTGATAAATTTTATAAAATTAATTTACCCCCTCTGCTGCTCAATACAGTAATTCACCAAACAAATCCGCTCTAATCTCTTCCAGGCTCAAATCTGATTTCATCCTATTACAGATGGGATGAACAAGCAGGCCATTCTCTAGAACGCCTTGCCCACCTACGGCTTTGGCAATCCGATGATCCGATTCAGTAGAATCAAGATAGATCAATCCATCACAAATGAGGCAAAAGTTATGATTACCCACCAGAAAATTGTGCTTAAGCAGACTCTTGGTTAATGCCGAAAAGGCCTTTGGCTTTGACCGAGAAATTGGACTAATCGACTCCACATATCCCACCACATTCTTGACTACTGCATCATCATAACCACCCAAAAACCTTTCGACATAGAACTCGTTAAAGTTTATGTACTTGAAGGCCTTAGACATGGACAGAATAAAGGTATTCAGGCATTTCTCATCATCAAAATCAACATCCATTTCCAAGCTTAAGCAAATAAAGGCTTTATAGACAATTTGTAGCCGATCATAGCCCTTAATACCACTGCCGAACTTGCCGACCGTTTCGGTGGTCACCACGGGGAAATTGGCGATCAAGAACTCAATACTACGGCGTACCCGGGTGAAGTCCTTGAAACTAATCTTTCGATGATGAATCTGCATGCGGCTTTCATGAATTTCATACACAATTGAAAACCATGCAAGAAAAGAAGTAATCTGAAAACGCTGATCCTTATAAAAATATAAGTATGGATGTAAGCCCAAACTCGGAACCCCAGCATTTTTTACAGGCGTCGCTATTCTGCAAAGAATGGTCAACAGATGCGACATTAGGTTTTCAACGCGCTCCCCCTGATTCAGACTCATAATATTATGAATCTGATCACCCGCAATGATATTCATCAGCTCATTGACCAAGCCAATTTTTTTGCCATGACTCATTTCATTGTCTAATAAAATGGTCGAAAAAAGTAGCTGGTGGATCCTCTCCCCTAACTCAATCAACTCATTTAAACGTGTATATTGGAGCTCTTCTAGGTTAGATTTATTGTCATTGATATAACAACAGGCATAGATCGCATAATACGCGTCACTACCGCGATTTCTTAGGTGATATTCCTCATATTTATCTAAACGTTTAGTATCTGAGTTAATCGATTGAAATACCCGTCGCGCATCTTCCGGAGTCCCCAGTACCTGCCTGAAACTGATTTTAATATCTTCTAACTTCGACTTTTTTTCTGCAAATTCAGCATCAGTGCAAATTCTTTGAAAATCAGCGAGATCTCCTAAATAA
Organism: Acinetobacter sp. RG5; assembly: GCF_031844265.1. Classification (GTDB taxonomy): domain Bacteria; phylum Pseudomonadota; class Gammaproteobacteria; order Pseudomonadales; family Moraxellaceae; genus Acinetobacter. The sequence continues at coordinate 10,134 of NZ_JAUZUV010000031.1, forward strand.
TTGCGGAGGTAACGAATATCTTGTTTTTGTGGATCATTGAAATTAGGTGCTTGAGTGACTTGCTCATCCGCAAAATATCTATTGATCCACGCATAGATACAGGAAAGACGATGTGCCCCATCAATAATGTAAATATTGCCGTGTATATCTTTCCAATACAAAATGCATAAATTGATGTTTTGATCTTCTGTGCAATCTTCAATAAAGTTTGCAATTTCTTGCACGCTCCAACATTCCGTAGAACGCTGGTTATCCGCCTTAAATAAACATTTGATGATTGGATGCTTTTCAAAATCAGTCAGTGCCACTTCAAAATTGTCACGCTGCATTGAAGGTGACATTTCTTCTGGCAACATGACTTTACGCTGAATAATATTGGTCAATAGTCGTGTAGAACCCATTTCTTATTTTCTCCAGGCAACACTTTCCTACTTTCGCACAAGTACGAAATTTGAAAATGTATATAGTTCGATTTGGTTAAAGCTGTGAATTAAATGACCGTCAATATCCAGTCAGCGCTAACAAAAGAGACCTAAGAGAAATGGGGGGATTAGATAATAAAATCTTCATGTTTAGTACCTGTAGTTTAGAGTTGACTATCTACAACCATCTTTTCCACGAGATGGAGGTAGACCAAACAGGGGTGGAAATACCGCACTACAGAAGACGGCCAGTCATAGACTGCCCTGCCTGGCCTACCATAATGGCAAGCTAAGCATAATAAGCACAAAAAAAACCGCTTAAAGCGGTTTTAATGCTTCTGTAGTAATTTTCAGGTTTCCACGCCTGATTACAGATTTTGCTGTAATGTAATTATCATATTTGTATCTTTTACTTTGGTCAAACCAAATTAGACTTTTTTTACTCATTAATTCTATGAAAGGACCTCAATAAATTAAAATATTGAGGATTATTAAAACAAAAAATCAAATTCGCGGATTCCCAGGCCTTTGCTTTGTCAAAATCTGATTTGCCAAGCAAAGGCCTGGGCCACTTTTGAACCACTTATTAAGCTTAGGCTATTTTTAGAATATTTATGATTAGCAGTTTTAACTACAGGCTAGAATAAGGAATTTTCATTTATGAGCATTAACTCATCAAAACAGATTAATTCAACTTAAATACAGTTTCTATCTTCAGCAATGTATAAAATTGATTAAAAATTATCAACATAATAGATCTCTTGCGAAAGTTAATTCAAGAGCATCCAATTCACCATTCCAACAATTAAATT
>NZ_JAUZUV010000032.1:0-11095 GCF_031844265.1 Acinetobacter sp. RG5
ATGTGTACCTGAGAGCTTCGGTAGATACATTGCACATCAATGCGGCCACCTTCCCCTTCGGTGAGTGATTGAACACTTCTCTCCAGAGTTTTTATCCATTATCACAGTCCTTTTGCCTGAGAGTTTCCTGGGAACTTGCTCCTTCGGCGAATGCAGAAGCATTTCTCTCCTGCAATAATGTTTTATTATCATGAGCAATTTATATACCATTTTTAGGAAAAACACAGTTTTTATTTATGTTAATTCACGTGAATTTATCTGTGATTCTTTTTAATTAAGAGCATACATGGGTGATGGAGGATATTGCCTAGATATCAAATTTTTAGATTTTGCTGTCCTAAGTAAAATGAGCAAGTTCTATCCTTTATAAAATTCCAGAACTTATTTAATTTTGGCGCTTAAATAGAACTCAACATTTGCTTAGGCTATTTTAATAATTCAAAGTATATGTCATCCAAAGCAAAATTTAGACTTTTATCATTTATTCTAGAATTTTAGATAATCCAAGAAAGCATCAGTACTAAGCTTCCTGCTGCGACCACTGTTTGTACACTGATAATACTAGCCATTAACTCACTATCGCCACCATACACCCGGGTTAAGACATACGAAGCTGAGGCGGTAGGAAGTGCAAAGAACAAGACCAATACCTGAGTAGTTAATGCATCAATCTGGAAAATTTTACACATTAAAAATGCAATCAGCGGCATTCCGAACAGGCGACCAAAGGTTATCAGGCTGAGTGGCAATACATCACGCTGAAAACCCTGAAACTGTAAGGCTGCTCCCACACACATCAAACCGAGCGGCAAACTGCACAGTGCAATCTGTTTAAGGAACTGCTCTGCTCCAGTCCAGAGTGACAAACCAGAAAGATTAAATAAACCACCCACAATACAGCCTAGAATTAATGGATTTTTAGACAAATCCAGGATGATTTTTTTCAGCTGCATATCGTGGCTACGGGTAAATGCCAGCACTGACAGGATATTCACCAAAGGAATACACAGCACCATGATCACCGCGAAAATAGTCATACCCTGCTGCTGAAATAAGGCGCTGACAGCAGCAAGGCCAATATAGGTATTAAAGCGCAGTAAACCTTGAACATAGACGCCGAAACGCGCATAGGAAATTCGGTAAATTTGGCGCAAGATATACAGCGCAATACTGACCACAGCCATGATGCTAAATACGACCAGTACTACATCCTGAATGACCTCTATTTGAATCTTGGCAGTGGCCAGATTTAAAAACAGCATCACTGGAAACAGTGCATAATAATTTAACTTTTCTGCACCTCGCCAAAAATCATCACTCAACCATTGCCTACGCTTAAGCAGATAGCCAAAGCTGATCAGTCCGATGAGAGGAAATAAAGAAGTTAAAATAATATGCAGCATGTGACATCCTGGTCTGTTTTCTGCCTAACCTTAAGTCGCTTAGACTGAACAGAAAAATTAGCATATTCACGAGCTTTCTCACTACTCAATTTAAGCAGTAAAAAGCTTGAATTTTCATCAACTAATCATATTGATTTGCTGATTTTTTCTAAAATCAGCAAATGTAACGGAATCAACGGTTCTCCGACATTTTGACCCAGTGGATATGCTTCAATCTTTTCAGTCAGCTGATAGCCACGGCGCTGATAATATGCCAGCAGTTCAATACGGACATTTAATACTGACATCTGAATCACTTTCTTTTTAAATATTTCGAAAATATGGGATTCGGCAAAGTCCAATAATTGCTTGCCATAACCCGAGTTTTGCTCAGCAGGTGCAACAGCAAAGCTTTCAATCTCTGCTACTTGCTGTCCTAAGCTCACGCCAATACAACCAAGAAGCTTATTATCAATTTCCAACACAAAGAGCTGAAAATTTTCTAAATTGAGCAAGTCATATAACTGTTTTTCTTGAATACGATCACCCTGGATCATTCCTGCTTCAGTCGTCCATCCACCCGGAGTACGATAAGCTGTATTAATCAGCATAGTAAGTTGCTGAACATCAGCCTTGCTCGCCAATCGTATATTTTTATAGTGATTCATTTTATAAATAAAAAAAGTCAGACCGGAGTCTGACTTTAAAACAATTTCACTTTAAAGTTAAAGCAAATTATTTAGGTTCAATCGGTGCAAATGGCGCAACTACATCGGCATTTTGCGCACGGTGACGCATGAAATGATCCATGAGTACTATCGCCAGCATCGCTTCAGCAATCGGGGTTGCACGCACACCCACACAAGGATCATGACGGCCTTTGGTCAACACATCAGTATCTTCACGCTCAATATTGATGGTTTTACCCGGCGTGGTGATAGATGCAGTCGGCTTCAACGCAATCGCAACACGAATGTCCTGACCGCTAGAAATACCGCCTAGAATACCGCCAGCATGATTGTCCAGGAAGCCTTCTGTGGTGAGTTCATCACGGCTTTCATGACCAAACTGTTCAGCAACGCCAAAACCATCACCGATTTCTACACCTTTAACGGCATTAATCGACATCATGGCATGCGCAATATCAGCATCCAGACGATCAAAGACTGGCTCGCCCCAACCCACTGGCACTTTAGATGCAATGATCTCGAGTTTAGCGCCACAACTGGTACCTTGCTCACGCAAAGACGTCACTAGCGCTTCAAAACGTGATACTGCATCCACATCGCCACAGAAAAACGGATTGTTTAGAACTTCATTCCAGTCCAGCTTCTCTGTTTTTTCGGTGCCGATCTGGGTTACATGACCACGAATCTCAATGCCAAATTTCTCGAAAAGGAATTTCTTGGCAATTGCACCCGCTGCAACACGCATTGCCGTTTCACGCGCACTTGAACGGCCTCCACCACGGTAATCACGGAAACCATACTTTTGGGTATAGGTATAGTCGGCATGACCCGGTCGGAATGTCTGCGCAATATTGCCGTAGTCTTTCGATTTTTGATCCGTATTACGAATTAACAAACCAATTGAAGTACCGGTGGTTTTACCCTCAAACACACCGGAAATAATTTCTACTTCATCGGGTTCTTTACGCTGGGTTGCAAATTTCGATGTACCCGGCTTACGGCGGTCCAGATCCTTTTGCAAATCAGCTTCAGTCAGCTCAATGCCGGGTGGAACCCCATCGATGATGGCCATCAGGCCAACACCGTGAGATTCACCACAAGTCGTTACACGGAACAGTTGCCCTATACTATTACCTGCCATGTCAAACGACTCCTTATGCTTGAATAGACTGTATGAATAAATCACGGTAGGTACGACATTGCTCTGCAGTCAATGCAAAGATACCCGTACCACCTTTCTGGAATTGTAACCAGTAGAAATCAACCGAATTGAAGTTTTGGCGCATTGCCCATTCTGAGTTACCCACTTCGATCACGATCAGGCCATTCTCAGTCAGATAATCTGCAGCTTGAGCCAGCATTTTACGTACCAGATCCAGACCATCCTGACCTGCAGCAAGCGCAAGCTCAGGCTCATGATGGAATTCCTCAGGCAAATCCGCCATATCTTCCGCATCGACATACGGCGGATTAGATACGATTAAATCGTATTGATTTTCGGCTGGAATTTTTTCGAACAAATCCGATTCAAGCAATGCGATCTGATATTGCTTGTCATGATGCTCAGTATTGATTTGCGCAACTTCTAAGGCTTCTTTGGAAATATCAGTCGCATCCACTTCCGCTTCAGGGAAAGCATAAGCCAAGGCAATCGCGATACAGCCTGAACCGGTACACATATCTAGAATACGTTGAGGCGTCTTTGGATTCGGGTTTTCCGGCAAGTTATTAACTGCCTCACCCATTTGACCATGTTCACCCAGGCAATACGGGGCAAAACGGTTTTGAATCAGTTCAGCAATCGGTGAACGAGGGATTAGCACGCGCTCATCAACGTAATAAGGTTTACCGTCGAAGTAAGCCAGGTTCAATAAATATGAAGTTGGTACTTTTTCATTAATACGGCGTTCCAGCAGACTTAAAAATTCGGCTTTTTCACTTGGTAATAATTTGGCATCTAAAATTTCAGCGTCCGCTTTCCATTCTAGCGACAGGGTTTGCAGCACTAGCGCTGAACTTTCAGCAAAATAATCTTCTGTGCCTTGGCCCAAATGTGCATCGTATTGACGTAATGCTGTCACACCAAAACGAATAAAATCACGAATGGTGGTTAAATTTTCAGCGGCTTCCTGCATATGTTCAGGGCTAATAGTCGGTCGATCCACTTAAGGCGTCTCCAAGGTCATTTTTTTAAACGCCTTATGATACCTTGTTTTGCCTGCTTTTATAATGCTAAAGCATGAAAAACACGAATTCTCTACGCCCACAAAAATTATAAAATTCCTGTTTTTGTAAGCGATTATGCAGACAAATGTTTACTTTATTCAGGGATGTTTCTGTTAAATGCCGATGCTAATACTATGATGATTTATCGAAAACCGGACGCATAAGAACGAGATTGATAAAGATTAGCCTGATCCATGATCAAAGCCAGCATACATTGACCCTGTTGCTGCTTGGCATATTTTCCTGACATTCTAAAGTTACATTGCTGGGACAGTTTACGCTCCCACAATACATGCTGACTGCGAATGGCGGCGGTCTGGTTCGGATTCAATTTAAGATAAGTTTTATAGTTTTTCTTCAGACGTTTATTGTGAACTTTCAGCTTTTTTTCCAGGCATTTTTCCGCTTTGGGTATATTACCATAACTAAAATTCATGCACTGTGTATATTCCTTGGAATACCCAACAGCAGCCTGTGTCTGAACCGCAGTACCCACAAAAATTGCAACTAAAAACCATGCAAGACGCATAACTTCCCCTTGACCGAAACCGGTACAATCCCAATAAATGTTTAACAATCAATATTGTTTAAATTATCCACTGATATTAACGCAGTCCAGACAAAAATCCTATGCCTTTCTCGGAATGAAAGATTAAACAGTTGCACAATTGAAAATTGGCACATGACCCACATATAATCCGCATTCAATCTTCAAATGAGCCCAGATCTATGAGCTATAAGCACAATAATCTTATGGCGATGCGCCAGAATTACTGGAATGATAAAGCCTCCAGTCAGGTGCAGCAAGAAAAGGTATTTTTGCAGTCGACCTTAATGCAACATGGCGTATTTACCGATGCGACATTGGACGATGCTAAATATCTGTTTTTTGGCTTGCCAAGTATTGTGATTGTAAAAGGCTATGCTTTGGGCTTCATGCATGACAGCGTACAGCGCCTGATTCATCAACATATTCAAACAAATAAACAACAGTTACAACAACGATCCGAATTAAAAATCCAATTTCAAATGGCATAATGCCCTGTCTAAACTGATACAAGTTGGTGAATAAATGAAAGCTTGCCTAGCTTTTACTATGAATTCAGCGGCTTAAACTTTTTTAATACGTGCAGAAACGCTACTATCCCTTACAATGATTTATTCTGCTTCATGCTGATGATGAAAGGATCGAGTTTACATGTCAGATCAGAACGATAAGCTTAAACAACTGAAAACCTCCTCTATGGATCGACGCTTATCGATCGCAAAGGCATCCTTGCTGGCAGGCACGCGTTGGGCGGCTTCTAGTGCAAGCTCCATGTTCTCAAGTGAAGAAGAAAAAGAAAAGAAACGTAAAAAAGCCATGAAAGAACAGGCTGATTATCTGGTGGCAGAAATTGGCAAGCTAAAAGGTTCTATCGTTAAAATTGGCCAGATGATGGCACTGTATGGTGAGCATTTTCTGCCAGAAGAAGTCACTCAAGCTCTAAATACCCTGAACAATCAGACAGTGGCATTGGCATGGCCAGCCATCAAGACCCAGTTACAGCAACAACTCGGTTCAAAACTCGACGATCTCACCATTGATCATGAACCTTTGGGCACAGCTTCTTTGGCACAGGTACATCGCGCTACCCGAAAATCTGATGGCATGGAACTGGTGTTAAAAATTCAGTATCCGGGTGTGGCAGAAGCGATTGATTCCGATATGAGCCTGTTTAAAAACATGCTGAAATTGACTCGCATCGTGCCGCAGACCCGCGAATTCGACCAGTGGTTCGATGAAGTCCGTGAGATGATGCACCGTGAAGTAAATTATCAGATTGAAGCAGATACCACGCGTCGTTTTGCGGCGCGTTTAAAAGATGATCCTCGTTATATCGTCCCAACCATTATTAATGAATATTGCTCAGATCGTGTGCTATGCATGACTTTTGAACGTGGTGTGCCGATCAATAGCCCGGTAATGTTATCCCTGCCCCAAGAACGCCGCAACCTGTTAGGTGAAGCGTCTCTGGAAATTGCAGTGCGTGAAATCTTCGAATGGGGCGAGATGCAAACCGATCCGAACTTTGGTAATTATCTAGTTCGTCTGGGCAATGGCGCAGATGTGCACGACAAGATCATTCTGCTCGACTTTGGCGCGATCCGCCAGTTTGACCAGCATCTGCTCAGTGTTGCGCGTAACCTGATCCAGGCAGGCTATCATCATGACTCGGATATGATGGTCAAGGCGATGACTGGTTATGAGTTTTTTGATTCGATTCCGCAAAGCATCAAACCGGATATGGCCAAAGTCTTTTTACTGGCCACCGAAGCGTTTAGTTCACCGCTAAATAATCAAGAATTGCCAGCTGGCATCATGGATGAACATAATCGCTATGACTGGAAAAAAAGCCAGCTGCATAGCCGTGTGATGCAACAGGCATCGAGATCTATGGCTTCACGTTATTTCAGTGTTCCACCCAAAGAATTTATGTTTATTAGCCGTAAATTTATTGGTGCCTATACCTTTATGACCGTGATTGATGCCAAAACCAATGTGCGTGCCATGATTAGACATCATCTCTCTTAAAATAAAATCTGCATTAAAAAGACCCGGATGATTTTGTCATTCGGGTCAATTTTTATCCAAAATGGATTTTTTGTATTTTTATCTTTCTTTTAATTTTCATTGATTTATTCGTCCCTTTCTTCAATCCCAAAAACCTAAAAATTGTCAATCATTCATGTCAGGGATGACATAGTTTTATCTCTGAGTGCATGTCAGTATTAAAAAAATAACGTGACAACACCTTTAGGATAATCAGAATGAATAATATGGTGAATAAAGCCCAAGGATTTGGCTTGTCCATACTGACCAAAATCGCGGGTAGCGAAGTATTAGATCAATTAAAACTGCGTAAATTTGTAGAAAAATCACTTTATCAAAGTTCAATAGCAGGATTCAAAACCTTAAGTCAAACCCAGAAAATCCTGAAATCTGGCCAGAAGATTCAAAAACAGCGTCTGCCGCATCAGTCTAAATCCTTATTTGATCTAAACCTGACTGAAGAACAGCAAATGACCTGTGATGCCATGCAGCAATTTGCCCAAGAGGTGCTGTATCCCTTGGCGCATGATGCAGATCAGCATGAATTATTTCCCCATGAACTCTGGCAATACAGCACTGATTTAGGCTTGAATTTCTATGCCCTGCCTGAAGCATTGGGGGGCGTTGCATCGGAACAGAATATTGTCAGCAATATTTTAATCGCTCAACATTTGGCTCAGGGTGATTTCAGTCTGACGGCTGGCTTACTTTCGACTTTTAGTTTCATTAACGCCATTACCCGCTGGGGCTCAGAGCAGATTCAGTCAGAATATCTGGGCGCTTTCGCAGAGAATCCTGAGTTAAAGGCCACCTTTGCAGTGCAGGAAGAAACAGCAGCGTTTAACCCGGAGCAACTTAGAACCAAGGCTGTTGCACATCAGGGACATTATCTGATTCGGGGTCAAAAGACCTTAGTGCTCTTCGGAGAAAGTGCCGATCTCTATCTGGTCAGTGCTGATCTGGATGGCAGAGCTGAGGTCTTTGTGGTGCAACGCGACAGTACCATCACTGCGAAAAAATCGCCGGCTATGGGTTTAAAGGCCACTGAAACAGTCACGCTAAAATTTGAAAACACTCCGGCACATCGTCTGGGTGATGAAGATTTTGATTATCGTGCATTCGTAGATTTGGGCAATCTGATGTGGTGTGCGATGGCAGTGGGCGCCTGTGAAGCAGTCAAAAAATACTGTGTGCAATATGCCAATGACCGTATTGCCTTTGGTGAACCGATTTCCCATCGTCAGGGTGTCGCCTTTATGATTGCCGATATGGCCATTGAAATTGACGCGATGCAAATGCTGATCCTGAATGCCGCCAGCCTGGCTGAATCTGGTCAAGCTTTTCATCGTGAGGCTTATTTGGCACGTCTACTCTGTGCAGAAAAATCCATGAAAATCGGCACCGATGGTGTACAAATTTTGGGTGGTCATGGTTTTACCAAAGAGCATCCGGTCGAACGCTGGTATAGAGATCTTAGATCTACTGCCATTCTCCATTCTGGCTTGCATGCCTGATCAAAACATAAAGAAGAATAATGATGAATCTACAAACTCCAAAAAAATTTAAGCTTTTGATTGATCAAGCACATGAAGTTGCCCTCAATGTTTTGCGTCCGATTTCACGTAAATATGACAAGGCTGAACATGCTTATCCGATAGAGCTAGACATGCTCGCTTCTGTTGTCGATGGCATGAACCAAGGTAGTGAAGGCATGAATGCTGGTGCAGCAGTCAATAAACGTGGCGATGCAGACAGCAGCAATAAAAATGGCATTAATATGTCTACTGCCCTGAGCATTATTGAAATGTGTTATGGCGATACTGGCTTATTACTCTCGATGCCACGCCAAGGATTAGGAAATTCAGCCATTGCAGCTGTTGCCAATGAGGAGCAATTACAGCGTTTTCATGGAACTTGGGCGGCCATGGCGATTACCGAGTCAGGTTGCGGTTCAGATTCCGCTGCAATTCGTACCACTGCGACTAAAGACGGTGATGACTATATTCTGAATGGCGAGAAGATTTTTGTGACCTCGGGAGAACGAGCCGATGCGGTAGTGGTTTGGGCAACTCTGGATAAAAAACTGGGACGATCAGCCATTAAATCATTTGTGGTGGCCAAAGGCACTCCAGGAATGAAGGTTGAACGACTGGAACATAAATTAGGGATTAAATCATCCGATACTGCCACGATCAGCTTTATTAACTGTCGAGTACCTGCAGCAAACCTGCTCGGTCATGCAGAAATCGATGTTGCTAAAGGCTTTGCTGGCGTGATGGAAACCTTTGATAATACTCGCCCGCTGGTCGCCGCCATGGCGATTGGTTGTGCGAAAGCCTCGCTGGAACGCATCAAGGAGATTTTTAAGGATCAACTGGACTCCACTTATGCCACACCGTATTTACAAAGCTCTAATATCGCAGCACAAATCTATCGTATGGAAGCTGAATGGGAAGCAGCACGTTTGCTGATGCTGAAAGCTGCCTGGATGGCCGATAATCGCAAACCAAATTCACGTGAAGCATCTATTGCCAAAGCCAAGGCCGGTCGGATTGGTAATGAAATTACCTTAGAATGTGTCGAACTTGCAGCAGCTACTGGTTATAACGAAACTGAACTTTTGGAAAAATGGGCACGTGATTCCAAGATTCTGGATATTTTTGAAGGCACCCAGCAAATTCAGCAACTGATTATTGCCCGTCGGGAATTAGGGAAATCATCGAGCGAATTAAAATAATGATTGCTCATTAAATAACGAATTAAGCTTACTTAAGTTGATTAAACGATGGATTTTTTAAGGATTTAAGGTTATAAAAATTCATCGTTTTTTCAAAATAAAATCAGACCAATATGTACTATATTCGTCCCATTCAGCCTGAAGATAATGCTCAAATTGCAAGCATTATTCGTTGTGTTTCCCAAGAGTTTGGACTGGCAGCAGAATCTGGTTTCGCGGTAGGCGATTCTATTTTAGATGAACTGTATCAAGTTTATCAGCAAACGAAATCAGCTTACTGGATTGTTGTGGATCAACAAAATAAAATTTACGGTGGTGGTGGAATTGCGCTATTAAAAGGTGATGCAACTATTTTAGAAATTCAGAAAATGTACTTTTTACCTGAAATTCGTCAGCAGGGTTTTGCCAAAAAAATTTTAGAATTATCCTTTGAATTTGCACAGACTCATCAGATTAAGTCAGTCTATCTAGAAACAACTAAAGCGCTTTGGCAAGCGGTGAAACTCTATGAAAAATTAGGTTTTCAGCACCTTGATCACCCTGAAGGCAATACCGGACATAGTGAAGCCTGTGAAATCTGGATGCTAAAAAACCTTTCAACTTAGAGATTTTTTAGTAGATAGATAAAGTTTGTACATTAATAAAGTGCTTTCATCAGCAGCGAGCTTGACTCTTGTATATAGGCTGCCTAACATCGAAATACGTTTATTCAGGCATGGAATTCACAGTTTGTTTTTTTCTCATCTATTAAATCCAATTAAATCTAAACGTTCACTATTTAATTCTCATTCTTTTAAATTTTCTTCTATTTTATTGAGTACTTTTCTTTTTGCGGGTTGTTCATCCTTGGGCGGAGGCTCGGTAGAAAAGCGCGCAGCTAAATTATCTAAAGGCATTCAAACTGCTTACTCCACCCCATCCAGTACAGCTAATCGTGTTTCACCTTTAATTGTTCAACATGCACAAAATCAAGGTGTAGATCCGCTCCTAGTGGCGGCTGTGATTCATCAGGAATCTACTTATCGTAGCCAAGCAACTTCGCCAGCAGGGGCGGTAGGCTTGATGCAAGTGATTCCAAGATATTGGCAACAAACCTGCCCTGGTGATTTATACAATGAAAGCAGTAATATCCAATGTGGTACATATATTCTTTCTAAATATAATCAATCATCCGGTGACTGGAAGAAAGCGCTTGCCTATTATAATGTAGGTCCGTCAGGTTATGAAAATAATCGTAAAATGCGTAAACAAGGTAAACGTTATGCCAACCAAGTAAAACAGCATAAAAAAATGCTAAAAGACTCTCTCTAATGACTGAATAAAGAGAATTAATTTAACCATACTTAGGCTATTTTATTTAATATTTGGTAAATAGTAATCGCTAATTGTGTCCATTAAAGTTTTTACCATGAAAGTATACCTACAACCTATTAATCTCAGCAATGATATATATATTCAGCTAAAATAG
>NZ_JAUZUV010000033.1:0-8363 GCF_031844265.1 Acinetobacter sp. RG5
GGAAAATATAATCAAGCAACAAAAGCTTATTGAACAATTATCTGATTTAAGAGGTACTTGTGATGGCTTATGTACAATTGACCAATGTGGAGTTCTAAAAAATCTAGCTTGATTATCTAGACCTATGCTTTTTTCAAAAATTCTGTATATCTTTACTTAAGGCTGCAAAAAGTTTAAGGTTACTCAAATTCTGTGATCAGATCTTTGATAGATCTGGACAGCTTCTTATTGGTGTTTTAAATACAGATTTGTGTATGAAGAGAAAAACATTTCTAATCCAGATATTGGTACTCTTATTCACATTCCAGAATATTTGGAGTGTGGCAGAGGCTGCGTGTCTGCATGAAATGCCAAACATACCCAATTCAATACTCTCTAATCCAATCGATTTAGACGAAAAGAGTGATAGTCCTAGTCAAGCACTTTATTCCTTAGAAAACTATAAAGAAATTTATGACTATTGTCAGAAGGTTTGTTTTAACGAAAAGTGCAGTCATTTCTCAAATACAATCGTGATTCAGATTGACCCACCCGATGATTTGAAGCTTAAAACTCATTTTGAGACAGTCCTTACACCATCTTATTTGGGAAGAACTTTTTATAAATCCCCTTATCTGAATCAATTAACACCCCCTCCTGATTTGCCCCTACTATTGGTGGGGTAGTCTTATAAAAGCCCACCACTCCTAATCTTATTATGTGTGGGGCATTTCATGTCAAAAAACAAATTATATCAGGATACTTCTATCCTGAATTTATCCTGGTCAGCATTCCGTACAGGTGTCTTGCTATCAGCAATGATCAGCTTGAGTACTTCTGTAGTCGCCAGTCCTCAAGATTTAACGCTGCGACAAGCCATTGATCAGGTCAACCAGTATCAATCGTCCCAAAATTTCTGGGAAACGCAAAACAGCATTAATGCCACGAATCTTCAGCAAAGTAAGCTGTTTAAAAATCCTGAACTGTCAGTTGAACAAACGGGATTTGGTTCAAATAATGAAAAAGAGCTTACCATTGGCATATCACAACCCTTGGATATTTTTGGTGAGCGAAAAGCAAACCAAAAATTAGCCAGTCTCTCTACAGATAAAACAGCACTGAAGCAGAAGATTTATCAAGCGCAAATTGAGCTTGCAGTGAAATATGTATGGTCACAACTGGCCATTGCCGAACTTGAAAGAAACATTGTCAATGAACAACTTCGGGTGAGCGAAGAAAACCTTAAAGCGATCGAGAAGCGCTTTACTGCGGGCGGTATCGCGCAAGTAGATGTGAATCGCGCACGTTTAAGTCATGCTGAAAATATCCGTCTTTTTAGACAGGCCGACTTACAAGTCCAAGTGGCCACCCAACAATTATCAAATTTATGGGGAACCTCTGATAAGTCATTGCAGGTAAACCTCTCTTCACAAAAGCTCTGGCCAAAATCGACTCATCAGCAGGTTCAAGAATATTTAGCGGAAAACTACGTTGAGAAATATCGAGCTTTACTGGTATTAGAGTCTCAAGCAACGGTTGATCAACTAAGGGCAAAGGCACGTCCTAACCCCACTTTAAACCTAGGTGTCAACCGCACCCAATCCTTGGAAAACTCCACACAAAATCAATTAGTAGTCGGAGTCAGTGTACCGCTTAATATTTTCGATCGTCAGCAAAATGGCATAAAAATCGCGCAAGAAAAAATGAACTTATTAGAGCGTCAGAAAGAGTTTTATCTGAAGCAAAATGCGCTGCAAATAGGCACAATTTTAACCGAGTTGCAGGGTTTAGAGCTGCAATTCAAAGTCGTTGACGAGACTCAAATTCCTTTGGCGACTCAAGTTCAAAGTAAGACGCTACAAGGTTTCTTGGCAGGCAAGTTTGCTTTAACCGATGTTCAGCAAGCCACGCTTCAATTACAAGACATCCGTCTGCGTAAAGTCCAGTTGTTACGGGAGGGCTGGCAAAAGGCCATCGAAGCAGAAAGTTTAAGCTTAGGCATTAGCCCAAGTGAAGTCATGTCGAAAGATGCTATTGCACAAATCAATCAAAATTTATGGCAAGACATACAGGCCATGCCTGTCATTGGTGGGGGAAATTAACATGTTCGATCTTAAAAACAGCTTAAAAAAACAGAGCGGAAAAATCTCTCAACCCCTACTGATTAGTTTGGTCATCGGCGCTACCGTACTCCTCAGTATTTTCTTGATCTTAACGGGTAAGAATAAATCTGAAACATCAGATGAACATGCAGAGGAAGAAGGCGCAGAGGAACATGGAAGTGAAGAACATGGCGGTGAAACCGAAGAGCATGCAGAAGGCGTGAGCCTGACGGCCAAGCAACTGGTGGAACAGGGCATACAGTTATCAGCGGTCGATCAAGGTCCGGTGGTTAAATTAAGTTCTTATCCTGCCAAACTGAATGTGAATACGGATCAGCAAGCGCATGTCTCACCGAGTTTTAGCGGTCATGTAGAAAATGTTTATGTAGAACTCGGCCAAAAAGTTCAGAAAGGGCAGCCTTTGGCTACATTGCTTGTTCCTGATCTAGTTGATCAGCAGGCCAATCTTAAAATTGAACAAACCAATCTGGAACTGGCGAAACAAGACTTTGAGCGTGAGCGTCAATTGTGGTCACAGGGTATCTCAGCAAAACAGGACTATCAACGGGCTTATAACAGTTATAAACGGGCACAAATTCAGGTTCAAGCGGCCCAATCACGTTTAAGCGCATTTGGTGCAGTGAATGCTAGTAACGGGCGCTATATTTTAAAAGCCCCAATTTCTGGCGTGATCAGTAAAAAGGATTTGGTTCTCGGGGAAAATGTTCAGTTAGCCGATCAACTCTTTACGATAGACCGGTTAGATCAACTCTGGCTTGAATTTATTGTTCCAAATTCTGAAATTATGGGCTTAGCCCCGAATCAAAAGATCGAATTTAAATCCTTGCAAACAGAAAAGGTTTATCAAGCTGTTATTCAGACTTTAAATACTGAAGCGGATATTCAAACAGGTCGTCTTCAGGTGCGAGCAAAAGTTGAATCGAATGCAACCGAATTACGTCCAAACTTGATGGTGAACGTACAGTTGCAACAACGGAGTGAAAGTACCGCATTACGGGTACTTAAGTCCGCAGTTCAGAATGTCGATGGAAAAGATGTGGTTTTTGTCGCCACTCAGCATGGACAAAAAGTTGAATTCAGTCCGCAACCTGTGAAATTAGGGCAATCATCTGGGGAGAGCCAATGGATTGAAGTGGTGAGTGGGCTTAGTCAGGGACAAAAATATGCCGCTCAAGGCAGTTTTTTACTGAAATCCGAGCTGGAAAAAGGAGAGGCTTCACATGAGCACTGAAACTCCTCAAATTCCAGACCACGAATCGGTAAAACCTGAAGGACTGTTTGATCGACTGATCCAGTTTTCTATCCATAACGCAATCTGGGTCATGCTGTTTATTGCGGCTTGGATTGCTATTGGTATTTATAGTTATCAAAAGTTACCGATTGATGCTGTACCAGATATTACCAATACTCAGGTGCAGATTAACACTTCAGCCAATGGCTTTACGGCTTTGGAAATGGAACAGCGGATTACCTATCCCATTGAGAATGCCATGTCAGGCATGCCGAAAATGGAACAAACCCGTTCGATTTCACGCTACGGCTTATCGCAAGTGACCATCATTTTTGAAGATGGCACGGATATTTACTGGGCCAGACAGCTTATCAACCAGCGCTTGCAAGAAGCAATGGGAGAAATGCCTGAAGATGTGCAACCTAACATGTCGCCTATTTCGACAGGTTTAGGTGAAATCTATCAATGGGTGATTAAAGCCGAACCAAATGCTAAAAAGCCGGATGGAACCCCTTATTCGGCGATGGATTTACGTGAAATTCAGGATTGGATTGTAAGACCGCAATTACAGCGCGTAAAAGGCGTTGCTGAGATCAACAGTATCGGTGGCTTTAATAAAACCTATGTGGTTGCCCCTGATCTGAACCGATTGCAACAATTGCAAATTCCTTTGTCTGATTTACAAACTGCCTTAACAGAGAATAATGAAAACCGTGGTGCTGGCTATATTGAGAAAAATGGACAACAGCTAACGGTTCGTGTTCCCGGCACTTTAAACACGATTGAAGATATCCAGAACATCAGTATTGCCAATAAAAACGGCTATCCGATTCGGGTGGCAGATGTCGCCAATGTCTCAATTGGTCATGACTTAAGAACAGGGGCTGCAACCTATAATGGTGAAGAAACTGTATTGGGTATTGCCATGATGATGATGGGAGAAAATAGCCGTACCGTTGCTCAAGCCATTGATGAAAAGGTGCAATCGATCCAGCAATCGCTACCTAAAGGTGTGGTGATTGAGACTGTGTATGACCGTACGCATTTGGTTGATCGGGCGATCAAAACCGTTCAGAAAAATTTGATTGAGGGTGCAATCCTCGTCATTGTTATTTTATTTCTCTTTCTAGGTAATTTCCGTGCTGCGCTGATCACGGCTTGCGTTATTCCACTGTCAATGCTGTTTACCTTGACGGGAATGGCAGAGCAGAAGATTAGTGCAAATCTGATGAGTTTAGGGGCACTGGACTTCGGTATTATTATTGATGGTGCAGTGGTTATTGTAGAAAACTGTATCCGTCGGCTAGCAGAAGCTCAGAAGCTGAAAGGTGGTTTACTTAGCCGTTCTGAAAGATTTAAAGAAGTCTTCTTGGCTGCAAAACAGGCGCGTCGTCCTCTCATCTTTGGACAGTTAATTATTTTGGTGGTTTATCTACCTATCTTTACCCTGACGGGTGTAGAAGCCAAACTTTTCCATCCTATGGCAATGACTGTTGTACTGGCTTTAATTGGGGCCATGATTTTATCTGTCACTTTTGTGCCAGCCGCAGTTGCCCTATTTGTCACTGGAGAAGTCAAGGAAACCGAAAGTCGCTGGATGCATTGGCTTAAAACCAAATATGAACTGCTTTTAGATAAAGCCTATGAGCTTCGTTTATTTGTGACTATTGTGGCTGCCTGTATTTTAGTGCTTACGGGCGTGCTAGCCACTCAAACAGGTAGCGAGTTTGCACCTCAACTGGGTGAAGGTGATTTTGCTGTTCAGCAAATGCGTTCCCCAAGTACAGGGTTAGAACAGTCACTGAGAATGCAGGAAAATACTGAAAAGTTACTGTTGAAAGAATTTCCTGAAATTAAAGCGATCTTTGCCCGTACCGGTACAGCAGAAGTGGCCACAGATGTTATGCCACCCAACATTTCAGATGGCGTGGTACTGTTAAAACCTCATGATGAATGGCCTGATCCAAAACAAACGATTGATGAGCTTCGCCAAAGAATGATTACTTTCTTAGCGACATTGCCGGGAAATAACAGTGAGTTCTCGCAACCCATTGAACTGCGCTTTAACGAGTTAATTTCAGGGGTGCGAAGTGATGTGGGTGTCAAATTATTTGGTGATGACATGGAGATTCTAAATCGCGAAGCGAATAAAATTTCTCAAAAAATTAACTCAATTTCAGGCGCGACAGCCGTTAATGTAGAACAGACCAGTGGCTTACCCTTGTTGAATGTAGAGGTGGATAAGTCCAGAGCTGCACAATATGGCTTGTCGGTAAGAGCAATTCAGGATCTGGTAGCTACAAGTGTCGGTGGCCAGAATGTTGGAACAATTTTACAGGGAGACAAGCGTTTTGATTTTGTCATCCGTCTAGATGAATCCCAGCGTAGTCCTGAACAGTTAGCGCTACTTCCTATTCAATTGCCGAATGGTGGTTTAGTCCAACTGCAAGATGTGGCACGCGTTGAAAATATCCTGGGTATTAATCAGGTCAGCCGTGAAAATGGTAAACGTCGAGTGGTTATTACTGCAAATGTAGAAGGACGTGATTTAGGCTCATTCGTAACAGAGCTTCAGAGCACGTTATCCAAACAGGAATTACCAAGCGGTTATTGGATAGATTATGGCGGTCAATTTCAAAATCTGATGTCTGCAAAAGCGCGTATGCAATTGGTGGTTCCGCTCGCATTGTTGACGATCTTTATTTTATTGATGGCTGTATTCCATAATATCAAAGAAAGCTTACTGGTCTTTAGTGGTGTACCGTTTGCCTTATGTGGAGGCTTAATCGCGTTGTGGTTGCGTGACATTCCATTATCCATGTCAGCAGGGGTTGGCTTCATTGCACTATCGGGGGTGGCTGTACTGAATGGCTTAGTCATGCTCACCTTTATCAAAGAGTTGCGACAACAATATGACCTTTATTATGCAACGTGGCAGGGTGCAATTTTGCGTCTTAGACCTGTGCTGATGACCGCTTGTGTGGCGTCCCTTGGGTTTGTCCCGATGGCTTTGGCAACCGGAACTGGGGCAGAAGTACAGAGACCTTTAGCAACAGTGGTTATTGGAGGAATTATCTCCTCTACCCTGCTTACATTGGTTTTATTGCCCGTACTGTACCGCTGGATGAATGAAAAGAAAGTTTCTTAATCCAATAGATTAGTCGATTTACAGCAGAGATATTGGCTGTTATCCAATATCTCTGCTCATCATAAATAGAATAAGGAAAATATTTTATGTCAGAACATCATGATCATAGCCATGCGGTTGTTACTGAAGAAAATAGTAAGAAGTTAATGGTTGCCTTAGGTTTAACGACTACTTTTTTAATAGTAGAAGTTGTCGCTGCTTTTATTACCCAAAGTTTGGCTTTGTTATCTGATGCAGCTCATATGTTTACTGATGTAGCCGCTTTAGCTATTGCTCTTGCCGCTATCAAAATTGGTAAAAAAGCCGCAGATGATAAAAGAACTTTTGGCTATCAGCGATTTGAAATTTTAGCGGCTCTGTTTAATGCGGTGATGCTTTTTGTGGTAGCAATATATATTGTATATGAAGCTTATCAACGTTTTACGAACCCTGCTGAAATTCAAAGTGTTGAAATGATGATTGTCGCGGTCATTGGTTTGGTCGTAAATTTGATTTCAATGAAAATCCTTTCTGCTAGTGCTGAAGGAAGTCTAAATATAAAAGGTGCATATTTAGAAGTTCTTAGTGATGCTCTAGGATCGATAGGCGTGATTATCGGAGGAATAGTTATTTATTTTACCCAGTGGATGTGGGTTGATACCGTAATCGCTGTGTTAATTGGCTTCTGGGTCTTACCTCGAACTTGGATTTTATTAAAACAAAGTATTAATATTCTGCTTGAAGGAGTTCCTGATGAGATTGATATTGAGTCGTTAAGAAATGATTTATTGAAGCTAGAGGGCGTTGAAGGGATTCATCAGTTGAAAGTCTGGGCTATATCCTCAAAAAATATTCATTTAACTGCTCATTTGGTTGCTCTGAATAGCAATACAGATCAACTCTATCAAAAGGCCTTAGAAGTTCTAAAACATAATCATAATATTACTGAAATTACGTTACAAATAGAAAGTAAGGAATGTAATACATTGGAACAGCATAAACATTAAAGTGCTGCTCTTTCTACATAATGGACAGATGACTAGGCTGATAAACCTTACCATTTTCCTGTATTACACTTCTATTTATCACACGCACTTTAAACACCATCCTGAGACATTTTAAAATTACAAGAATGTAATTTATGAGTCCTCTGGGTGTTAATTCTTTAAAGTTAGAATATCTAACAAGTATTAAATGAGAGTAAATAAACATGCTATTCAAAAATAAATTTTGTACTAAATTACTGTTAATTAGTGCATTCTTTAGTATCGCAAGTTTTAGTTATGCAGATGGCGGCTTGTTATTTCTTGAAAAGAATTTAAAAGCTTCTAAAGTTGAAAATTCTAAACAAAAACAAGTTAAAAATAATGAATCAAATGAATAGTTGGGTTGCATAAATAAATCAATTAGACTTATTTATTCAGCAATATAATTCCTGAATGAATAAGTTTATAACTAAAACCTATCACACCATTAGTTGAACTACATATAATTATAATATTAAAAATAAAGTATTTTTTTTAATCCCATTTCAATGGGTCATCTTTATATATCTCAATTTATGTTGTAAACATACAATGTAATTTCTAAATAAAAATATCCAATTTTTTTAAATCACTTCAGGATATAAAGCTTTAGCTATGCCAAAGCCAATTAAACCTGCTATGGCTAAATATAGGGCTTTCATGTACCACATGCCCCAAAGTACAGTTATTTTATTTGCTGAAAACTTATGTACTGGCTGACTTAAAAAATTGGTTGTTTGGTTAAATGACTTTTCAGATGCTTCAAGAGCATAATAATTTAATGCGGGGAACAAGCAAGCAACCAATAAAATAGCGATTGCGGGAAACACAAATGCTTTAGGCAGACTAAATTTTATTGCGAATTATAAAGCCGCACC
>NZ_JAUZUV010000034.1:0-7157 GCF_031844265.1 Acinetobacter sp. RG5
TGGTTCTTGTTGTGCTGTTGGTCGTGAAAAAATATTGACTGATTGCTCAAGCAGTTGATTTTCCCAATCAATTATTTGGTTTTGATGTAAATCGAATTGAGTAGAAAGTTCAGCGAGTGTGTGGTCGCCTTTAATTGCTGCGAGAGCAACTTTAACTTTAAAATCTGCTGAATGATTACGACGTTTTCTTCGTGTCATGCTTGACTCCAAAAACAAGCATTTCCCATGCTTATTGGGGAGTAGATTATCACTTATAGGCATGGTCTAAAATCCTAGACCCACATCATTGCTCTGTTCTGGCTAGTTATAAACATATAACATCATAGTTGGTGTTTTTAGGCTTAACAGATCCTGTTGAGCCTAAGTTGTAAATTTGGAAATTAGCCATTTCAACAGTATTGAGCTTGTATAGCCAGTATCAGCTGAGATGGTTACGATAGAAAAAATTGGAAATGCAAAAAAAATCACTTGAAGTCCTGACCAAGCTAAGCGCAGTTTTGATATTAGATTTACCAGACTTTATTCGAGATTTTATCTTGAATCTTAAAAACAAGCTGGATGCTTACATCAAAAGAACTCTTAACAAGGGTGAAAAATCTCATAAAGGTGTTGATGAATTTGAAATTCTAAAATGGTTAATCGATAAAATTTCTTTAGATTTGAAACAGGTTCCAAAGCACAAACATAAAGAGGTACATGCTGTTCTATTTACATGTTTTTTTACTCAATTGTCCGATACCTTAGGTTTGCCATTATCACAGTATATGAAGGTGGGTAAAAATCCGCAGCGTTGTGTTCAATTGAGTGCAAGCACTTATAAAAAATACTTTGGCCTGAATAAAGACGTGAAGCTCAAGTTCGAACGAAACCTGAATATCAATTTTTACCCTGAAAAATTATGGTAGCTTTATGAGCCAAACTGATGAATTGTCAGCTGACAAGCAAATTAAACTATTGGAAGAATGGGTCAATCAACCCCTGAGTGTAAAAAAACAAATTTTGAATCAGCTCTTGGCGCAAGATCAGCAGGCACTGGAATTGTATGTTGCTGCTCACGATGTCCATGTGGTGATTAAAGACAATCGGATGGTGACACAAAAGAAATTATTGGTAGGCTTAACTCAATGGGCTAAAAGTGCATCTATAGGAGAACTAAGCGACCAACAAAAAGCAGCATTCATCTATTCATATCTTTTGACTGCAGTCTTGTGCGAAATGCTGAAGGGAATCATCTTGTTAGAGCCTCAGGCTGAAGAGAAAGAAAGACGAGTTATTTTACATAAGTGTGAAAAGAACAATAAAATCAATACAGTATCTTATGATTTAAAACTGTTGTTGCAAAAGCAGTTTTCTCACGCTGAGGAAAATAAACAACTGTATGCAGACATCACGCAAAAACTCCAAGGGATTGATGAATTTAATGCCAATGAGTTAAAAACTCTTTTAGAGCGCAAAACAATAAAAAACGATTTTGAACAGCTTAATCTCGGCCGCCATATTCAACAATTCATTATTGTTTGTAATGAGCTCATCAATAGTAGGTTAAATTCATCGTCAATCAATGTTCAGGCTTTAATCGACAACATTCAAAAGCGCATGACCCGCACACCTCATTCTGGCATATCTTCGTTTGATGTGGAGAATGATGATAAGGAACAGAATACAGAGGCCAATGTTGTCGATCCTGAACAGGATGAGATCGCCAAGCGGGTGAAGGGGAGTTTCTCTGATGACAAACAGAAACAGCTTGAAAAGCAAGCTAAGCGAATTCAGCGACGTGACTTAGCCTGTAAAACTAATCCGCTTTATCTGAAACCCAGTTTATTAACTGAGGTATATCAGCGATTACACGACTGTTATCAAGAAAATACGAGAAATGATGCATATCAATCGGCTTTAGCTGTGTGTGGTCTGATGTGTCTCTTGACCGGTCTGAGTCCAACGGTCTTTCAAAAGATCAAGTATTTGATTGGTATTGGTAGAATTAAAAAAAAATCAGTCAAAAAAGTCATTCATTATTATTGGGTGATCGATCCCAAGCTGAATGCCAATCATTCCGGTGCCATGCAAGATAAAGCACAGCGTTATAATCGGGCCTTAACCCTGGAATGGCGCATACCAGCACCCTGGATCACCAGTTTAGAGGCTTTAGAGGAACCTGAATTTTGTGTGATTGAGTACAATAATTTTTTGCGGGAAATTTTTAAAGAGCATGCAATTGGTGAAATCACCTGCGGTATGTTAGAGCGGCAAATCTATTTTTATATGGATATGGAGACGGATGATAACCTGGTCGCACACTTGCTGGCCAACAGAGATAGCCGTCATATCGTGCAATGGAACTATGAAGGGCGTCAGATCGATCAAATCGACCAGCATTTTCAAGGCTATATTAATGTTCTATTAGACCGTAGAAAAGGTGATCCATGGATTGAGAATAAACACCCTGGTCATATTTTTCATCGTGAGGAACGTATCGGCAGTCAGCGATGCTGGACTGTAGAGGCCGCGAGTGAATTTTTTAATCAGCTTTATCATTTTGTCAAAAACACATTAGCCAATACTCAAGCGAATCTGATCGAGAAGCTGAATGCTTACAGCATTTGGATGTGGCATCTTTCCTTAATCTGCCTGACGGTACGTCCAATAGTCGGCATGCCGGGGTTACTCAAACATTACGATCCTAAGGCACAACTGCTTTATGTGCATGATAAAAAAACTGATTCACGAAAAGTAGGACGTCCTGTTCCTGTTACAGGCTACTGGCAGGATCATTTCAATGCATATCGAAAATATCTGACGCAAACCATCGAGACACTCGGGATAACTAGTTTTAAAGTGAAATTGGAAAACGATGGTTTTATGCTCTATGTCATCTCACATCCTCGGATCAAGTCCCAAAAAGGTCAGGTGAATCTTGCGGAAGTCGTGGAGCATTTGGAGTTACAGCCCATGTCTGCTGATTTTGTCAAGAATTACCTTAAAGAGACCGTGCAGATTTATAAAAACTGGCCAAGGCATTTCACTAAAAATCATCTCGCCTTGAGTGGTGACATTCACAATACGCTATATACCCATGATAAGCAAAGCATGGGATTCAGTCACATTTCTGGATTAAGCCCTTATCTCTACAAACACGACATTCAGCAGCAAGTTAAAAGCTTGCTCAACAAACTAGAAATCGCAAAGCTTGAAGTGCTTTAAAGGACCATCTTGTGCTTGATACATCACTCGTTACGCAATTAGAAAATGCCATTAAAAGAGAAATCGCCGACATTTTTAAGGAAATTTCTCAGCTGATCACTGCTACATACACAGATGTAAATTCTGACCTTGCTCAAATTGATTTTAAGTGGCTTGATCAGCGAATTCTGGACAAGTTTACTCTCTATAGAGCAGTTTTAGAGCAGCTCTGCCAAATATCCAAATTTAAGGACAATGCTGCAGATTACCTTCAATTCTGTTTTAAACAAGTGAAACGGATTTGTAACGAGAAAAACCAGCAGTGGCAAAAGGATTACCCTTCCTATGCCGAGAGCTATGAGATTAAGTTGCCCGATTGGATAGTCTACACACCTAAACGTCTAGACAACGTTTTTTCAGGACGAAAGTTACAGCAGGGTACTATGCTCGTCGAGGTAAAAGAAAAACTGTATGTGAATTGGGCGGATTATCTCAAACAACAAACTCAAGGTATCCTCTTAGACTCTACGGCTAAAGAGCAACAAAAATTAGTGAATACCTTGTTTGAATGTCTGTGTATTTCATTAATTTTTGATCAGGGATGCATGCAACCTGAACGACTGATAGCCATTCATGATGCGATTTTTCATATGAACCTGGATAGTGGCTTGCTTCCGATCTATTCAGATGCCGAAAAGGTTCAAAAGGCTTATGTCTTTTCATACACGTTGCCCTCGACAAAGTATGGCAACATCTATCGTCAGGATGGCGAAGAAGAGGCGGAGTTATGGCAAACCCAACACATTTATTTCAATGCCTTTGCGATGTTATGTTATCGACGGATTCAGCAACTACTCAATGGACCGCAAGGGTATGTATTACAAAGCACTTCGCCATTGCTGTACTGGGAAAAAGAACAGAGTGAAATTGAAACGGGGAATCAGCCTGAAGCCTTACTGCTAGAAAAACTTAAAATCCATTTAAACATTGTACTGAATATGGCGGAGGAGGGGGACTCTAGAAAAGCACGTGAGGATCAGCCATTTGCACCGCTTAATCACGTGAAGCTATTTTTAAAAGGCTTGGAAAAGACCGGTTTTGCCATTTTTAAGCATATGGATTATGTCTTGTGGCAAGAGATTCCTAATCTGGATGTGTTAAGTACCAGTGTACTGAACAATCAGATCATCACTTCGCCTTTAATCTATGAGCAGTATACACAGCTCTATGATCAACCCGATTGCTGGAAAACTATTCAAGCTAGAATCAAAAATCTTGAAAAAAAGCCTCAAGTCTTAGACTTGGAGATGCCTACAGTTACAGTCAAAACATTTCATGATCGACGAACCGGTCAACGTCATGAGCTGAAATCCTGGCTTTTATCTTTTCATCAGGATATCAAACCCAAACAGCTTGCGGATCAACTCCAAGAAAGCATCCAAAAATTTGAGGACTATAAATCTGCGTATGAGGCTGGAAATGGCGAGTACCTAGATTATGTAGTGGCTATTGCACATTTACGCGTGTGTCAGTGGTTAGAAAACGAATTTGCTTATCATGGGAAAGCAGCTATTAAAGTCTCAACAATCAAGCGTTACTATAGTAGTTTTGTGCTTGACCTACTTTGTTATGTTCTAGAACAGCAGATCAATCTAGATACAGCCGCTGAAGAGCAGTTTGAGGAAATGTATCGCACGATTGTTGAAGAAAAACTGCTGAATGATCAGAAAAATCATAAAACGACCGCCCAAACCAACAACAATAAAAAATACAATACCTCGGGTTATGCCTTTGATCGGCTGAAAGCCTTTCACCAATACTTAGTCAAGAATCATCGTGCACCGATTGTGCAATATTTATATGAACGTCAAAGTGACGGTTTATTTTTAAAAACCAGACTCATTAGTCCGCAGATGTTTCAATTGATGATACGGATTCTTAGAGAATACCCAGAAGCTTTGGGTCTGACTGAGCAGGATGCAACCTGTCTAGAATGGGTCTATACATTGGCTTTTAGACTGGGCTTGCGTATTGATGAAGCTGCCGGGATCTGTATCGATGATTTTGTATCTCCGCAGTTACGAAAACATCCTGACAATCGACAGCTCTATTATGTGTTTGAATCCGCTTTAGATCAGCAGAAAGACGATCGATCTGACCATAAAATGAGAAAAACAATGGGTGATATTGATGATCTCACCCTCAGGATTCGTCTAAATTCTGAGCGTGATCTGAAAAGTGATAATGCCACGCGTCAGTTTGATTTAGTTCATTTTTTAACACCGGACGAGTTCACAGGATTTTGTCGCTTTTATCAAAACCTGTTACCTGGCTCTAAAGCGACTGCAGCAGTCTGCAATAGAAAAACCAAACAGCTCTTCATGCTGGGTGAACAACCTTTATCCAGTACAAATTTATCAAAAATTACCCAGTTGCTGTTTAATACTGTATTAGGGACAAAGGATCATCAATATACTTTTCATGCTTTCAGGCATAGTACCGCTTCACATTTGGCTATCCTTTTAAAAGGCAGCATAGCACTGGTACGTTGTTTTACTGACTATGATTCCGAGTTTGGGCGTAAGCTTAAAAAGCACATTTTACCCAATATGAAGGATGCTTCATCGCGTAGTGCCCAAGCCTGGTCTCGACTTGCGCATCTGATGGGGCATGAAGACATTCGGATCACTGCAAGACATTATCTGCATCATCTGAATATCCTGATTGCTGACATGTTTTATCAAGCAAACCGTGAATATTCACCTCAATTGATCAAGGCATTATTAGGCGATAGTCAGTTGATGCATCGCGATTTCAAAGTTGAATTTCAGTCGAATGAAAGAGATATTTTAAAATTGATGAAGAAGATTCATTCACACACAGAAAATAATTCTCAAACTGCTGCATTAAAGAGCAAGAAAAAGCAGAAGCAGCCTCAACAACAGGACGTATTTTTATACCGTGAAATATTTTTAGACGAATACCGGAAGTGGCGGGAAAAAAAAGAAATAGCAACGATCGATCCTGAAGTATTGAAGTTCATTCAATCGATCAGCCAGCCGTTTTCTCTCTATACAAGTCACGTCAAAAATAATGTTAATCATGAGGATCTTATTGGTTTTACTTGGAGTAAAATGGTGACATGGTCTACTCTCTATGAGATTGAGCAACCTTTTAACTTAAATAAAAATGTAACCCAGAAAGATCTTAAACATTTTTTTTATTGTTTAGAAAATAAAATTTCACTTGAAAAAGATCGTCCTATTTTGAACTTTAAGGCATCATCTGAAAATGACTTGATTGATTATAAAAGATTCTTAGATTTTATCAATAAACTTTATTCAAAAAATCCACAAAATTTTGAATGGGATGAATATGATCCGGATGAATTTAATAATGTAAAAAAGGGCGAGGTGAAAATAAAAAAATATAAAATATGGAATAAAAAAGATAATAATTTTATTCAAAAGATGCTGTTGCAAAGCGTCTTTTACAAGATGAAAGAGTGCTGAGAGTATCAAAAAAGAGTGCTTAGAGGTTCTATCAGAGGTTTAGCATATGAACGGAAATTTATCAAAAAAAATATATTTAAAACATATAGATATTGTTTTTAATTTTACAGCTTGGTTTTTCTGAGTATTTTTTTGCAGATAATCGGGTTTTTAGCGCTCAAAAACTGGGTAATTAATGGTGAAAATCCAACCCCGGGTTTTAGGCTTTTTGAGTGTTTTTAGCCTAAAAAAACAGCATTGTTGAGACGCAAGACAATAATCACGCTACGTTAAAATTAATTGAAATATTATTGATACAAATAATAACTTTTGTTGTTAATAAAATAATAAATTAAACGCGATTTAATATGAAATTGAGTGTTGTTTTAAATTAATTGGAGAATCAGTTTTAAATAATGTAACCCTCTATTTTGGGTTGATTTTTTGGTTTTTTAATCAAATGAAAAGTACGTTTTTTCATAT
>NZ_JAUZUV010000035.1:0-7110 GCF_031844265.1 Acinetobacter sp. RG5
AACAAGTCATCGCAAGCATCTTTTAACGCCTGATAAGCCGTATTTCGATGTACACCAAACTGATTAATATAACTTTCAGCATGAACTGTTAGTGGATCATTAGCATTTATCCCTTTACCCGATTCCCTTGCTTCAACAATAGCTAGGAGAATTAACCTCTGTTCAACTAGATCGAGGTTATAACTGGCATTGATTAAGGCGTTATCTTTAACAACTAGTTCTGTTTTCATATGAAAAGATTATATTTTTAATTCAATAAGACGAGGTTATATAATTATCTCGCTTAATGCAAGGTAAACCTCGTTTTAATGCAAGGTAAACCTCGTTTTAATGCAAGGTAAACCTCGTTTTAATGCAAGGTAAACCTCGTTTTAATATCTCTAGAACCATTATGAATAAAGGATTACAGCTTAATTAAAAGCATTTAAAAGCTTAAAAATAATTAAAAGCCCAGGGAGTAAAAAATTGCCCTTGGTTTTCGCTTCGCTCAAACTCTATTGAATCTCGCTTTCGCTCGATTCGTCGGGGCAATTTTTGGTTCATATTTTCGTGAATTTGAGAAAAAGCAAAAGCAAGATCAAAAGCAGCTCGGAATTCGCTTCGCTCATGAGCTTTTTTTCTCGCTACGCTCGATTTAAGAATCAAATTTGGAAAGTTCGCACCCATGCGGGATGCTCTGTAGGGTAGGTGATTAATGGATAGGGAGCTTGTAATCAGGGAAAGGGATGGGCAAATTTTCTCAGTTCGCTCGTAGACACTCGCTCTGTTTAGCGACTCATGCCACGAGATTTCATTTTAGGCGCATGTTGCTGTGCTTTGAGCTGTTGTTCCTGTCTGAGTTTCATCTGTTGTTCTGCTTTGATCTCATCCACACATTTTTTAATGACTTGATAGGATGGGTATAGAGTCTGGTATTGCTTGGCTTTGGCTGGATGTTGTTGTTGGTACTGCTTCCAGGCATGTTCTTTAAACTTTTCATTTTCCAATAAATCCTTCACACCATGTTTTTTCTGGTGTTCATGCTGACCTTTCAGCTTTTTGTGCTCCTGGTAAATCGCATCACGTTGGGCTTCCCAGGCTTTTTTTCCAAACAGTAAGGGTTTGTTCTGAGTTAATTCGTTGTGTTGATCGACCAGGCTTTGCAATTTGTCATGACTTTGCTTGAGTCCGCTTTTCACGATCTCCTGGGCAAGCTGCTGATTGAACTCATTTTGATGTTTGTGGTGCTTGGTCAGGGTTATTTCGGCTTGTTTGAGATTACGCTGCATGAAATCCAGGTCTAGATTCGCGTCTTTTGCGCTGATTTCGCGTTTTAGCACTTTGCCAAGGGTTTCCCTCTGTTTTTCCTCAAACAGGGCTTTTTCGTCAATTGGTGGCGTTTTAGCGCTATTTTTGATTTGGATCTGCTGTTCTGTTTTCAGTGTGCTGAGTTTGATCTCATTTTCAGCAATCAGCAGATCCATATTTTTGCTGTATTGCAGCTGAGCCTGATTTCTCTGTTTGATTTCGTCATTGCTTCGGCTGATTTCGGTCTCAATCCCTTTTCGGCGCAGTTCGGTGACTTTCGGCCCTTCGTGCAGCGTGGCTTCTAAACCATTCTCCTGGTCTTTGTAGCTGCGGTGGTCGACTCGGGCAGTGTATCCAGCCAGATCCAGGTGCATATTGCAGATATCGGCAAAGTGTTCGCGCCAGTGTTCGATTTCTCCACTGTGTTTCTGATCCAGTTCCCGGGTTTTCTCGGTGAAGCCTTCCTGAGTAAGTTTGCGTGTGCTCATCAGGATATGCGCGTGATAATTGCGTTCATCACTACCAGATCCAGTATGCGGTGCATGAATACAGGCATCGATGGCCACCTGATGTCTGTCCACGATACTGGCGCATAGCTCTTCGAGCATGGCCAGGCGTTGTTCCTGATTTAATTCACTTGGAAAAGCGATTTCAAATTCTCGGGCAACTGTCGAGTTTTTTCGGGTTTCCCGTTGTTCAACTTCGTTCCAGAGTCTTTCCCGGTTTTTTAAATGTTCTGGTGCGCCTTCGGGTAAATAAATTTCTTTATATTCCACACCTGTTTTTCGGCTGTAATCATGTTCTCGGCCCTCACGTTCACAATAGATCTTTTCACCTGCCCGATAGGCAATCGCAGCAGTAGCGGAACGCCCTGCTGATCGTGCTACGGTTTTGACTGAAAAGTGGTAAATCGCCATGCCTATTTTCGCTTTTAAATTTTCACGTAGTGAAATACAACCGTGGATACGGTTGTCGGGGTATTGGGGAGACCCCAATCGGACTTGCAAACGAAGTTTGCATAAGTGCGCTCTTCGAGGAAAACATTACTATACATATAGCACCTTGAATGCATATTCAAGTGCGCTTATGTTAGGGATGGTTTCCCAGGATGATGGTATTGGATTAATGAGCGTTACTGAAACACTAGACAGCAAAATTAAAGCCCAGGAAGAAAAGCTGAAACAGCTTAAAGCTCAAAGACAAGCAGCACTTGCAAGAGAACGTGCTAAAGAGAAAGAACAGGCTCGTAAAGATGATACTAGACGCAAAATTCTAATCGGATCTTGTATGCTAAAAATCACTGAAGAAGATGAACAGGCCCGGGCAAAATTGATTGCACAGATGGACAAGTATTTGACTGATGAACGTGATCGTAAGCTCTTTAATTTATAAGTGATAGGAAATCAATCATGGCATTGAGCCAATTCGATATTATTAAGTCTTTAGGTGAATCTATTGAATGGTTTGAAAAAGAACTCTCTTGGGGAATGCCTATTGCAGAATTAAGGCATTTAACAGGAAGAATTGGGGAACTTTATGTAGCTATGATGACCTTAGGACAATTAGCTGATTCAGTTAATCAGAGAGGTTATGATGTAGTTTCCAGTACTGGACAAAGAATTTCTGTTAAGACTGTTACTACAGCAAGTCATGTCGATTTTAATCTTAAAACGATTGAGTTAGTGGACAGAATTATTGTTTTAAGAATTAACCCAGAGGACCTCTGTATTGAAGTAGTCTATGACTTAAATATGGAGCAGTTTCAGGCTAAGTCACGAGAATACAAAGGGAAATATATTTTAGGTATTTATAACAAAATACTTTTAGCTAATTCAAAAATAAATATAGGGTTAAATATTCCTACTGAAACAGAACTGAAAGTTGAAAATAATCATGAGCTATTGATTTTAAATAATATTTTTTATGATGGATATGAGATAAAACAATATGAAAATGCAAAAATTGAAGTTTATAAGGATGGTGAAAAACAACCATCAGCTAAAGAAATTTTGAGGCAGATAGCCCTCCCTTTAAATGTCTCTTTAAATAATTCAGCCGGAAATCCTAAAAATACTCAGCAATTAGGGGATCATGTGATCAAGGCAATAAAGAACTTTAGATCAACCTGATTTCGCATAAGAGATTTTATGTTAAATGCATGATCAAAAGACTTAATTCATAAGTCTTTTGAAAGCACTTTATTATATTAATTTTATTCTAAATAATTTTTGTACTGGTTAAGTTAAAGCTTTACTTTTTAAGATAGAAAAGCTATCTCCATGTGTGCTTAACAGCTCTATAAAAGCTGGAATAGTAGAGCTATTCAGTAAATAAGGATTAAATTCATCATTATGATAATGCTTAAAGAAATCAATAACTTCTTTATGAATCATGACATATTTCATATGCCATGCAGAAAATAAATATTTTTCGATATTTTCGAAAGATAAAACTTCACAGTTTTTATGACGTGGATCTTTTAAAATTTTTTCATAAAATAGATATTCTACTTTATCTTTCTGACCTTCTAAGCATTGAATAAAGTAATCGTTTCCATAATAAAGAACACCATAAATTTCATTTAGGCTATTAAAAGCTACGGCTTCTGTCAAAATATCATATAGATCATTTACCGGATTAATATTACTTTTGATCTTACTTACATATAGTAGTCTAAAGTCATTCATAGCTTTTGCCTTAATGAAAATTTTAAAAATTTTTAATACGATTAGGGTCTGTTGACATTTCAAGTATAGAATTTACCCGATAAAGGTAGCCAAATAAATATACAAGCTAATGAACCGTACCGGGTTTGTCGGAGACTTTTTTATTTAAGTTATCCGACTGGTCCTGCAGCGACTTTAATTCGCATTCTGGATGCCCATCCAACTTTGATCTAAATATTTTAGATAATAAAAAACCCCGGCATCCTGCCGGGGTTTTTCATCGTTGCTGATTGTGCTGTTGTACCCTCTGGTCCATGTGCAATAACTTATAATTTTTGTTTTATGTTATGGAACATCCTGTTCCTGATGACTTGATCATAGGAAAATTCCACTGTTCCAGGTAGTAGCAAAGGGCCGAGATTGATGTGCGCCAAAGCGTACAAAATAGCCTAAATTTTATCCCCAGAAATTGGGGATATTTTTGGCCCTGGGAAGACCGAGAACATTGGGAAAATGTCGAATTTGAGCATTTTTTAACCGATTTTATTGGCTAAATGTTACAGATCTGCTTAAAAAACACACGAGTTGTTAAAACGTCTGTTTTTTGATCTTTGGGGTTTTGAATTTGTGAGTTTAAGTATTTGATAAATAAAGCTATTTAAAAAGGCATTTCGTATAATGCCCATTATGTTAAATAGTGGGATGAATTTTACAAAAATCGGTATAGTAATAGTATCTTTAACTTAAAATATAAAAAGTGTATTTTTGAAAAAAACATTGTATATCAATATATTATCATTTCTTTTGACATCATTATCTTTATTTTATCAGAGATATATCCCTGTTAATCGTATAGTTGTCGATAGGGTGGAAGAAGTAGATAGACTTGCAGGAGGTTTTCCCTTTGTATTCTTAATTGATGGAGATTTCACTTCACCTGGTAACAATATAAGCGTGTTATTTATTTTTTGGGATTTAGATGAGTTCCTTCTTCACTACTTTATCTTGGACTACTTATTTTGGCTTAGTTTTCTGTTGATTTGTTATTTATATCTCAAAAAGAGAAAAAATCGAGTCTAATCTATCTTGTAGCGTTCCTAAAATTAACATAATACACGTTATGCGAAATTAGAAAAATGAGTTTATTGCACTGATATTTATCTGTTTTTTAAATTTTAGACCTGGGTTGGTGCCCAGGTTTTTTTATTGCGTATAACAGCCATTATGTTAAATAACATTGATTTTAGTTGATTATTCATCCTTATAGCTTTTGAAAACTTGCAGAACTTTTCTTAATTTGTAATCCTTGCTGCCAAGGGTGCCTAGCTAAGCTAAGGCAGGTATTTGTTGTAGTCGGGCCGCTATAACAGGATGAAGAGTACCTGTATGTTTAATCTAAATATTTTTAATAAGATTTCTACTGAAGTCTTAACCTATAAGAATGCCCTTGAACTGAATTCAGAGAATCAATTAATCATAAAATATAAGACCTCCAGTTCTGATGAATATAGAAAAGCTATTGTCTTGATTCTAAAAGAGCGAGGATATAGTAGGTTGGAAATAGGGCAGTTACTTGAGAGTTAATTCTTAAAATTTCCTAAAATTAACATAATACACCTTATACGAAATTCTTGATATTTCTCTTTAAATATCATTATATTAACGTAAGCCGTTCTGGAGTATAGGGCACCAGAACGGCTTTTTATTGATTATTCATGTTCCACGATCACTAATTGAGCGATGTTCCACGGTTTTATTCAGTTTTAATAAACATCATCCGGTTTTTTGAGGAGTCATTATTTCAAGTGCTTGCACTGAAATTGGCTCTTCAAAAAACTGGAGTCTTGGCTAACCATATGGAAGGAAAAAGCGGCTTAGGAAGCCTCTCTTCTTCTGTTCTGGTTCAACATGCTCCGGGATAGGAATACGCTTATTGTCTTGCTGAGGAGTAGTCAATTCGTCATAGTTCGTTGCTAGTTCCGACCGAGGATCCGTTGCTATATCCTGTTTAAAGCTCTGATCGGTAAAGGTAGTCATATTGGCTTTTGGTGCTTCTAGTAAGCGCTGCATAGCTTCAATCTGTTCTTGATAAAACGATTCACGTTCTAAAGATTGATTTTCTCTCTGTATTGCCTGATTTAATTGTTTTTCCAGTATGTCAACTTGACGTTTTAGTAAGTCAACTTCTGTCAAGTTTTGACTGTTAATTGATTGACTTTGATTGACTGTATCCTCTTTTTTTTGTGGTTCCCCAAAAACTCTTAGGGCCTCTGAAAAGTCAATTAATCCATCAGATCCTTTAGATAAATTTCCTTTGTTTATATGTGCATATATGGCTTGTCTTGAATATCCATAAAGCTTAGCTAACTCTGAAACTGACAGTTTTTTCATTATGTAAACCAGTTTTCAACTTGTGTTAATACCTGACTGTTAACTTAACAATTTCAATTAACAATGTCATTGAAATCCTAATTTTCTGAGTAAAGGAAGTAATTCCTTAAATTTCTCTGCATCTTGCAGCATGGCAGCTATACGTACAGCAAACTGCTGATAGCTTTCTGTGCCTTGTGAATATTTACTCATCTCAGGAAGCTCTGAGAGCTTGTTGGCGAATAGATGGCGTTGTTTATCTGTTATTTTTGAAAAGAGGTCTAATGTATTCGGATCTCTTTTAGATTCGACTGAATGCGTGGCTGATTTTTTCTGTTTAAAGCTAAATGAAAAACCAGTAATAGATCTACCTGTTTTATGCTGTTCAACTTTGACAGTAATATCGGTATGTTCATTTACTTGTTTTAATGCAATGTCTAAAACATATTTTTTAAAATCATACATTCGTTTGTATTCAGTCTCGAGTACACCTATTTTTTGTCTAAAATCATACATAGTTATGAGAGGCGTTTTTCCAGTACTACGCCATGCAATCAATATTTCATATAAACGAACAGCATAAGCACTTGTTAAATTACTTATTTGTTGTATTTCATACTTTGTAAATTGTTCTTCTAACCTAGTAATTAAAGGCACAATAGCAGGGGCAAAAATAAGTCTAACGACAGCTTCATTATCAATATAAGCCACCTCGCTCACCCATCTTGATTTGTGATTAATAATGTTACCTTTTTCACTAAGACTCTGATAACTGAATTGTCTTGCA
>NZ_JAUZUV010000036.1:0-7015 GCF_031844265.1 Acinetobacter sp. RG5
TAAAAAGCGTGTACACAGTGCACTGGGTTATGTATCGCCTTTTGAGTTTGAAGCAATGTACTATGATAAGATTAACCCGTTAGGTCAGGTGGCCTAACTTAAATAAAAAAGTCTCCGACGAACCCGGTACGGTTCAACTTGTGATTTGAATCTGCTGTTTTCAAAATCTGTCTTTCAGCTCGTTATGCAACAAAGCCGAACCGAATTAAAAATAGAAATGTAGTTGAGCTGGTGCTTGCTCATTTCTTTATTTTTAGTAATTGAGGTGAACATACTGTCAGTACATGGTAGTTATAAGTAACATGTAACTTTGTTCGCACAAAGATTTGAGTTATGCCAAGTGATGGATTGATTTGTACTTAAAATTTTAAGCTTATCCACTTGCTTTGCAAGCCACTACACTTTATTTACAATCCTATGTTGTGGAAGTAAGGGATCTTGTACTCGCCCAGTATGTTCAACTTGATTATATCTAAAGGACTATTAGGCATCAATCAAATCAATTTTCCAATTACTCGACTGAATCACCACATTTAAATCACGTAATTTAAGACTAATATCATCAGCTTGTTTTTGTAGTGATGAAACTGGAATAACTTTATGCCACTTTATTTCCCGCGTACTATAACGATCAGATTCACGAGATGTATTACTTATTGCTGCAGTTAGGGTTTTGTGCTGTTCTACAAATTCATCACGCAAAGTCAATAAAGCAAGTAAAGAACGACCATCATTTAATTTTGTTAAAGCATTAGTTTCATGAATTGCATAACTTAATTTTTGAAATTCTTGAATTAAAGCAAATACTTGTTTTAGTAGTTCATTTGGATCTTCAGATGGTTTATCACCATCTTGTACCAATACATTTGCATTGATACGTTGTTTTAGTGAAATAATTTTTTTTTGTTGATCACTTCGAAGTAAGAGAGCTTCTGCTAATTTCATTTTTCACCTATTAACCAATTAGAATTAAGTTTTAAGCAGCTAAGTAATTTTACAAATACTATATCCTCATTCTTTAAAAATCAAAAAAATTGATTTTTTATAATTTTCAGAGGTAGAAGTCTTATATTTTGTCATTAGTCGAAGCTCAGAATTAAGCTAAAGGCCTTTTTTCAGATGCAGAATCCTTTATCTGATCCTAGACAGTATTGTGGACATTCGATCCCTCTAAATTCTTACAATATTTTTGTTCAAAGGCTTCAGGACTTAACCAGCCATTTGCAGAATGTATTCTGATTCGATTGTAATAAATCTCGATATAGTCAAACAAGACAGCATTCGCTTCTTTTCGAGTGGCAAACACACTGCCATGGATTACATGACCTTTCAATGTATGAAAGAAGCTTTCAGTCACTGCATTGTCCCAACATGAGCAGTGTACTGCGCAAGACTGCGTGACATACTTTGAATACAGTTATTCGTCAATAATAGCGCTCTAAAAGCACGACTACAGTACTGACTGCCTTGGTCAGAATGAACCATAACTCCTGTTGAATAAGCTTTTCATGCGCCAAGGTTGGTCCGAAACCATGCAGTTGATCAGAAACAATATTGAGGCACTTGAGTCTGAGTTCTTCAGAAAGCCTGGAATTGCTGGTTTGGCCACGACCCGTATGGGCTAATGCAGCTGGACCTTGAACTTTGTATTTCTGCAGTAAGCGTCTGACCTGACATTCTGAAATATGAAGTAGAAGTAGCTGAGCAGCCTGGGATTGAGTTATGCGTTGATCGCAGATTTCCTGCAAAACCGACAATCGTTTAAGTTCTTTATCCGACATAGTGATCAGCATCTATATTTTATATCCCGTCCATGGTGATAAAAACCATCATAAACCAGACATTTTTATTGGTGAGAATATAGACACTTTAAATGGGTTCTAACAAACTGTGTTATTCCCAAGTAGAAATGTCCTACCTAATAACCAAATAGAAATGTCCTATATGGACATTTCCAAGTCAAGCACAGGATTCAGATTTCGTTGTTGAATTGCTGTTTTCTGTGCACGTCTGCTTGGCATCTTTTGAGAACGATTACGTTTGTTTTGCTGTTCCAGTTCTTCATGCTGTTGTTGAATATGCAGCAATACAGAACTTAAACGTTTATTCTCAACAATCTCTCGCTGGTTAAGCTGACTTAATTTATCGAAGATGCTGTAATTGATCTTCCGTCCTTCATGCATGATCGCTACAGTACCATCCGGATATTCTAGAAACTCAAGATATTTACCGATCAGCTTCTGATTTTCTTGGATATTCTCCAGAATATATACACATTTATCATAAGTAATGGTCAGGCTATTGGTGACTCTGCGGGGTTCACGCCAAGTAAAAATATCATCTAATTCTTCAGCTGTTTCAGTGACAGTCCGGTGGAGATCCTTAGGATTAAAGGCCATCTTGGCAAATTTACGATTAAATTGCTCAATAAAGCAGGGCAGCCAGGCATTGGCATCTGCAATCGAACTGATAGCTTCTAAGCGCATCTCCTTAATCAGACGATCCTGAAGCGTTCTATTGGCTCGTTCTACACGTCCTTTGGCCTGTGGTGAATTGGCGAAGATAATATCAATGTTTAACTCATTCAGAATCCGCCCAAATTGCGTGATCTGGCTGTCTTGCCTGGATTTCTGGTTGACTCTAAATACCGAGTGTTTATCGCTATAAAAGGCCAAGGGCTTGCCGTATTGCTCAATGTAGGCTCGGGTTGAAAGCATATAGTCAAAGGTCGTTTCAGCCTCACAAAAGCGTAGATGCAACAGCTTGCCGGTAGCATCATCGATATAAACCAGCAAACAGCATTTGGTGGCTCTTCCTTCAAACCAGTCATGATATGAGCCATCAATCTGGATCAGCTCACCGAAGCAATCACGGTTATAGCGTGGCTGGTATGGGCGTTTTAGACGTTTGGATCGCGGAATCCAAAGGTCATTTGCAGTCATCCAGCGCCGAACCGTTTCTACCGGGATATTCAGGTCAAACATGCTGCTGAGCTTCTCATGCGCCAAGGTAGGTCCAAAGCCCAGCAGATGTTCAGAAATAATGGAAAGACATTTTGATTTTAATAAATCATCATGGCGACGATGACCCGGTTGACCACGACTGGCATGTGCCATACCTGAGACACCATCTTGATTGAGCTTCTGCAATAACCGGGTAATTTGACGGGTGGAAAGATTCAGGATTTCAGCAGCACGGACCTGGGTAATACGATGATCTCTAACGTCTTGCAGAACTGCAAGACGTTGAATTTCTTTATCAGACATAGTGATCAGCATTTATATTTTATATCCAGTCCATGGTGATAAAAACCATCATAAACCAGACATTTTTATTGGTGAGAATATAGACACTTTAAATGGGTTCTAACACACTGATTTCGTATAATATTGATTATGTTAAATGAATTATACCTGATAATAACTTCATATCTTCTTTTATTAAACGAAAATTCAATAACTTAAATAATTTCAATTTCATTTGTAAAATATAATATGTTGACCTCAAGAATACTTCATAAACTTTACTATGTTTGCTTTAAAAACAATTCATTTGGAAAAGAAAGTTTCAAACGAAAATCAAATTATTCTTTTGTTTGATCTGGATTCATCATGTCCATGTTTGTACCCAGTAATCCCTCCTAAAAACAATAGGACCTAAAAGTAGAATTTTCTCTTAAAGTATAGGCAGGAGATTCTGCATGAAAACATCTAAATTTACTGACAGTCAGATCATGTCCATTTTGAAACAGGCGGAGTCTGGCACACCTGTAGCCGCCCTTTGTCGTGAACACGGTATGAGTAATGCGACCTTCTATAAATGGCGTGCCAAATATGGCGGTATGGATACATCATTAATGGCAAAACTCAAAGAACTGGAAGCAGAAAATACCAGACTTAAAAAGATGTATGCTGAAGAACGCTTAAAGGCAGAGATCATTCAGGAAGCGATGGCAATGAGCAGCACTGCTGCGCAAGGGTGAGGCCATCTTGCCGACGTAAGATGGCACAACAGGCAGTTGCCCACTATGCGATTAGCATTCGTTTGGCTTGCCGAGGATTTAGTATCAGTGAAACCTGCTACCGTTATCAATCCAAGTTAAACGATGACAATACATTAATTGCAGAACAGCTCATTGAGCTCACTGAAGAAAATACAGATTGGGGTTTTGGTCTGTGTTTCTCTTATCTACGTCATGTTGAAAACCATGTTTGGAATCATAAGCGTGTTTATCGCATTTACTGTGAGTTAGCACTGAATCTGCGCATTAAACCGAGAAGAAGACTAAAACGGCATGCACCAGAACCACTGAAAGAGCCGATCCGGGCAAATCAGGTCTGGTCACTGGATTTTATGCATGACCAGCTGATCGATAGTCGTAAGTTCCGATTGTTGAATGTGATTGATGATTACCGTCGAGAAGGTTTGACTATTGAAGCAGAATTCTCATTACCCACGATCAGGGTTATTCACACATTGAATCAGTTATTGGAATGGCGAGAAAAACCGTTAGTTATTCGGTGTGACAATGGCCCGGAGTTTATCAGTCACGAATTTGTACGCTGGGCAACTGAACAAGGTATTCGTATTGAATATATTCAACCAGGTAAACCACAGCAGAATGCGTATATTGAACGCTATAATCGGACTATACGTTATAGTTGGCTGAGCAAACATTTATTTGATACTTTGGATGAAGTACAAGATTATGCAACAAACTGGCTGTGGCATTACAACCATAAAAGACCACACCAAGCAAACAAAGGAAGGC
Organism: Acinetobacter sp. RG5; assembly: GCF_031844265.1. GTDB lineage: Bacteria > Pseudomonadota > Gammaproteobacteria > Pseudomonadales > Moraxellaceae > Acinetobacter. The sequence continues at coordinate 4,772 of NZ_JAUZUV010000036.1, forward strand.
CACCTCTAATGGCTGCTTAACCTCTACTTTTAACTTCAGTTATTTATGAGAGGATTACCGTTTGTGCAACAAAGCCCTTAGTTGAAAAAAACTTTTAGATTTCATGCTCACACACCACCTAAAACAAAAAATATCTGATTGATTTTACAGGCTTTTAATTTAAGGATTTATTCTACCCACTCGCAATATCAACGTTTAGTATCACGACTCACTAACTCATTAACTAAATATGGAGCAGTACGGCTATCTTGATTTTCTGTTATTTGTTTTGGTGTTCCTGCCACAACAATATTCCCACCAGCATTTCCAGCACCTGGTCCCACATCAATCACCCAATCTGCTTGTGCAACGGCACGCATATCATGCTCAATCATAACCACGGTATTACCCGCATCGACTAATCGCTGCAATTGAACTAACAATCGATCTACATCTGATGGATGCAAACCTGTAGTTGGCTCATCAAGTATATACAGTGTATTTCCACGCTGATTGCGTTGCAGCTCGGTCGCCAATTTAATACGTTGCGCTTCTCCACCAGATAGTTCAGTCGCTGGTTGCCCTAAACGTAAATAACCAAGGCCAATTTCCTTTAATAATTGTAGTGAACGAGCAATCGAGACCTCTCCATCAAAAAAATCACGTGCTTCATTGACGGTCATTCCTAATACTTCAGCAATATTACGTCCATTCCAGCGAATTTTCAGAGTGTCATCATTATATCGAGCACCATGACATGTCGGACAAGGGGCATATACACTTGGCATAAACAATAACTCTACACTGACAAAGCCTTCACCTTCACAAGTTTCACATCGCCCTTTAGCCACATTAAACGAAAAACGTCCAGCATCATAATGAGCTTGGCGAGCTTCAGGAGTCCCAGCAAATAACTTTCTAACATGATCAAATAAACCCGTATAAGTTGCCAGATTAGAACGTGGAGTACGGCCAATTGGTTTTTGATCAACCTGTACCAGACGCTGTATAGCCTCCACATCACCAGCCAGAGAACCCTGTGTAACCTCGTTAACCAACATTCCTTCATTTAAAGGATTATTTTCATTATTGTTTTCAGTTTCAGACTCATTGCCTAAATATGAAAGTACTAACTCGGGTAAAGCTTGAGAAACGAGACTAGATTTACCTGAACCTGAAATACCTGTAACTGCTGTAAGTACACCAAGAGGTATACGAGCATCAATATTATGCAGGTTATGTCGGTAAATATTGTTAAGTTCAAGCCAACCAGAGGGTGTACGTCCATAACTTTGAGTAACTGGGATTTTATTAAATAAATAACTTGCAGTACGTGAAGCTGAAATCTCACTTAAACCCTGAGGTACTCCACTATATAAAATATTACCACCTTGCTCTCCTGCATCTGGTCCAACATCCACTAACCATTGAGCACGACGCATGAGCTCTAAATCATGCTCTACAACAAATACGGAGTTTCCAGCGTCTCTTAATTTATCGAGAGAATCATATAATGACTGACTATCTGAAGGATGTAATCCAGCAGACGGTTCATCCAGTACATAAACTACACCAAATAGCATAGAACTTAATTGTGTTGCTAAACGCAAACGTTGTAACTCTCCCGCTGAAAGAGTCGGTGTGGCTCTATCTAATGTTAGATAACCAAGACCTAACTGGCGTAATTGATTTAAACGCCCCACCACACCATTTGCTAAACGCTGGGCAGCAATTTTCTTTTCATCTGAAAGTGCTGACGTACGTCTTACATCTGGAGATACAGAATGCACTGCTCTACCTGTTGTTGCTCGTTCAGATCTATCAAGTTGGGTTACTTTATTATTAGTCTTTTCTCCAGCATCATGAGCGTCGAAATTGCCAAGAACAATGGGCTCAAGCAGGCAAGTTAACTTATCCAAAGAAAGTTGCATAAACTCACCAATATCTACTCCAGCAAAGGTAATAGATAAGGCTTCTGGTTTAAGGCGTTTACCATGACAGGAAGGGCATATTTTTCCTTCCATAAAACGTGAAACACGTTTTTTCATCAACGTACTTTGGGTATTAGCAAAAGTATGAAGGACATAGCGACGAGCACCAGTGAAAGTGCCCATATAGCTGGGTTCTAGTTTACGTTTAAGTGCAGATTGAGTCTCAGCGGGGCTTAAACCAGCATAGACAGGAACTGTTGGGGTTTCTTCAGTAAATAAAATCCAGTCTCTATCCGATTGCGGTAAATCTTTCCATGGTCGATCAACATCATAC
>NZ_JAUZUV010000037.1:0-5066 GCF_031844265.1 Acinetobacter sp. RG5
GTTACACTTATCCAAATAGTACGACGGTGGCATTGAATACTGAAACGACATATGACTGGAATGCAGAAGAAGCCACAGTTCCTGTCAACTTGACTGTGACCAAAGTGATTCGCCTAAATGGTCAGGCCATTAGTGTGGGCGGTGGTGCTCGATATTGGGTTGATGATACTGACGGCAGCCCGAAAGGTTGGGGGGCACGTTTGGTCGCATCCTTTGTTTTCCCGAAATAATCAATTGAGTCTGTATTGATTAGAGTGACATTCAATGGATTTAAACTATATGCTTGAATTCGTTGGGTACTTTTTATTTAACGAAGTAGCAAAACCAGAAGTCATACAATATGGCTTCGACTTTTGTCTCTTAACTCGGTTGGAGGAACGCCAAACCAGCTTTTAAAGTTGCGACTGAAAATAGATAATTCTGCATAGCCCAACTGTAGAGCAATATCTGTCAAATTCACATTGCCTGCATCAAGCATACGAAGCGCTTCTTTTTTTCGGACATTTTCGAGTATATCTCGATAGGTTGTTCCTTGCATTTTTAAAGCGCGCTGAAGCTTTTTCGGATGCATTCCCATACAGAGTGCGATATTTTCAATGCTGCAGTCTCCTGTCGCCATCAGCATGCGGACTGAACTCTCTATCAGTGCGGTATTGTCTTCAGTTTTGGTGCTGCTTTGTGTTTCAAGCTGCTGTACGATTAGTTGATTAATGGCATCTTCATTAAAATTATAGGGTTTATAGCTTAAAAAGCTTGCGGGAAAATAAAGCGCATCCTCATCGGTTTCAAATTCCACTGGACAGGAAAAATGTGCTTGGAAAGTTTGAGCTCCTTTTTGTGGTGCTTTTTGCTTGAAGCAAATTTTTTCTGCATGCCACTGTGGGCCAATCAAATCTTTTAAAATATTCGCGACAAGGCAAATGGCCAGTTGTGATTTTTGTGGTACATCGGTGTTGTATTCACTTAAACGCACAAAGTTCAGCTTACAGAACAGAGCATTATGTTGCGAGACGTGAAAGACAACGCCTTCAGCATGTAAATAGACATACTTTTGCGCCACGCTTAAGGCTTCAAGTATGCTCGTTTGTCGGGACATATAGACGCCAATCAAACCGATTGTGCTAATATTTTGGAGTGCGCCGAGTTTTAAACCGAAGCAGTCATCCTGACAGGCTAAGGCCGCTTTTTCCAATAAATTTAAATAATGATCATAATGAATAAATGAATCTGGATCGCGGAGTAAAGCAGGTAAAATCCCGATCTCTTTCAAGATTCCTATAGGGTTTATGCCATAACTACGGACTAAGTCTTCAAAACCGCCGAGGCTGGCTGCACGAATATAACTTCCCATTACAACATTCCGTGTTGTCCTAAAAGATCAATTTAGTGTCCTAAAAAGTCAAGCATAATTCAAGTCATTTGTTAAAGTAGGATAAGAGATTATCTCAACCAACATAGAAAAGAAGTATTGAATCACCATTTTTAGCCGTGAAAGGAAAAGCATATGCAACTTACGGTTCAGTCTCATATCGAGCAAACAGTGATAGAACAGACATTGCACGATTGTTTTCAATTACAGCGCAAAAGCTTTCATCAGCAAGGCATTGAAACGATTGAACAACGCAAGCAACATTTACTGAATTTAAAAGCATTGATTAACAATCACCGTGAAGCAATTATTGACGCCTTGAATCGTGATTATGGAAATCGTTCACGCCATGAAACCTTATTAGCAGAAATTATAACTGTCACGGATGACATAAACGGCAGCATCAAACACTTGAAACACTGGACCAAAGTACAAAAACGACATGTCGATCATAGCCTGTATTTTGGTGCAAAAAACCGTGTGATTCCGCAGCCGCTGGGGGTGATTGGAATTATTGTGCCGTGGAATTTCCCCATCAATTTGATGTTCTCGCAATTATCTGCTGTGTTTGCTGCGGGAAATACCGCTATGGTTAAAATGTCTGAAAATTCAAGACATTTGGCTGAATTACTGATTGAGTTAAGTCCCAAATACTTTAAAGCGGAAAAATTACAGATTTTCGATGAGACTGGTGAAGTAGGCATCGCATTTTCAAAATTGCCGTTTGACCACCTGATGTTTACTGGCTCTGGTGCGACAGGGCGTAAAGTCATGGCTGCTGCAGCACAGAACTTGACGCCAGTGACTTTGGAGTTGGGTGGTAAATCTCCTGCGGTGATTGATCCTGAATACCCTATTGAGAAAGCTGTAGAACGCATTATGTTTGTGAAACAGTTTAATGCGGGGCAAATTTGTACCAATGTCGATTATTTATTTGTACATGAGTCGAAGTTACAAGCTTTTATTCAAGCCGCGGCAGCGTGGGTTCAGGAACATGTGCCTGATATTCATAGCAAAGATTATACTTCTGTGATTGATGAGCGTGCATTTCAGCGCTTAGTGCATAGCTTGGCAGATGCTGAAGCCAAAGGGGCCAGTTTGATTAATTTAAATCAGCAAGAACCAGATGCTGCGACACGAAAATTTCCACTGACTTTGGTATTGAACAGTAATGATGAGATGGAAATTGATACGCGTGAAACCTTTGGTCCGATCTTGATGGTCAAAACCTACCAAAAGCCTGAAGAGGTAGTAGACTATATTGTGCAGCGTGATCGTCCATTGGCTTTTTATCCATTTAGTAATAACAAAAGTTTAATCGATTTTTATATCAGCAGAGTTATGTCGGGCGGGGTTTCGGTCAATGATGCCTTATTTCATGTCGGGCAGCATGACTTACCCTTTGGTGGAGTCGGTGCCAGCGGGATGGGGCACTATCATGGTTATGAAGGCTTTTTGACTTTTTCTAAAATGCGCCCTGTATTTTATCAGGCGGGTTTTTCGAGTTTGAAGTTTCTCGCGCCACCGTATGGAAAATTTGCCAATTGGCTGTTGAATTTATTGATTCGCATGAAGTCATAAGCGCTTAAATTTTAAAACCTCAACATCACTTTTCACTTCAAGATGGATATTTTGAAGTGAAGGAATTAGTGTATTTAAAAACAGAAAAATAAAACTATTAAAGGAGTTAATAGTATGAATAATAAAGATTTTGATTATGATCAAATCGTGATTGGCTCAGGCTTTGGTGGATCGGTCAGTGCTTTACGCCTCAGTGAAAAAGGCTATAAAGTCCTGATTTTGGAGAAAGGCTTACGCCGTGAAGACAAGGATTTTCCAACCACCAATTTAGACACAAAAAACTATTTGTGGCGACCTGAACTGGGATTCAGAGGTACGATGCAATTTACTTTCACCAGTAAAACCACCATTTTGCATGGGGTGGGCGTTGGTGGGGGCTCACAAATTTATGCCAATGTACATTTAATTCCACCTGATGCAGTTTTTGAGTCGGAGGCATGGACCAAGATTCGTAAAGACTGGAAAGACACCTTAAAGCCGTTTTATGGTCTCGCTCAACGTATGTTGGGTACAGCGAATAATACTTATACCAATATTGCAGACGACACGTTAAAAGAAGTTGCGAGTGAAATTGGATATGCAAATTCATTTAAAACGGTGAATACGGGGGTCTTCTTTTCGCAAGTAGCTGGTCAAGAAGGACAATTAGCGAAAGATCCGTATTTCAATGGAGATGGACCAGATCGTAACTCCTGTATTTATTGTGGCAGTTGTATGTTGGGCTGTCGTAATAATGCCAAAAACACCCTCATGAAGAATTACCTGTATTTTGCTGAACGTAATGGGGTAGAAATTCGTCCAAGTTCTGAAGTCCTCAAAATTATGCCATTGAGTGAGGATGGTGGTGAAGGCTATGAAATCATTATCAAAGAAACTTTAGGTAAGAATGTTCGTCAATATAGTTTGCGCAGTCGTGGGGTAGTGTTATCTGCAGGGGTGATGGGTACGGTACCGATGTTGTTAAAAATGCGGGATCAGTATAAGACTTTACCCAATATTTCTTCATTGCTGGGACAGGAAGTTCGGACGAACTCGGAAACTCTGACCACAGTGAACAACACAGATAAAAAACTGGATGATGGGGTAGCAATCAGCTCTTTTATTTCGGTCGATGCAGATACCAATATTGAGGTCACACGGTTCCCTGAAGGTGCGGATGCTTCATGGATTTATATTCCATACGTGCCGATGGTGACCGGTCAGGGCTTTATGCGCTTTATGAAGTTTGTGTTCAATACACTGTTACATCCCTTAAAAACCTTTAAAGTACTGCGTTATAAGGGTAAAGCCAAAGACTCTATCATTTTATTGGTGATGCAAAAGTCTGAAGCATTCATTCATTTTGAATGGCGTAGAAAGTGGTATCGACTGTTCAAAAATAGTATCACTGCTGTGCAAAAAGAAGGGGACACGCCACTCACCGTTTCATTCCCTGCGGCTGAAGAAGCCACTAAAATGATTGCACAAAAGTTAGGTGGAGAACCTGGTTCTGCACTTACTGAAATTCTACTGGGAACGCCAACGACAGCACATATTATGAGTGGTGTCGCGATGGGCAATGACAAGTCGAATGGCGTTGTGGACTTCACTGGTCAAGTCTTTGGTTATCAAAATTTACGCGTATTAGATGGTTCGATTGTACCTGGGAATTTAGGTGTGAATCCCTCACTAACCATTACCGCACTGTCTGAATTTGCGATGAGTCAAATCCCAGTGTTCTCCGCAGAGCGGGCAGCAAAGATTCAGCGTATTGAATTTAGTCAGCCTTTGGAGGGACAGGTGTCTGACTTGAAGGGTACTGGTGATTTAGCCAGTGCATTAAGCAATGCTTAAAAAAGTGGATATGGTTTGGGCTGGTGATGGTGATGGTGTCTAATACGGCAAATTAGACAGCCCAAGCAATACAATCTTGAGATCATTATCCCTCTAACGCTGTATGACAGCGTTAGAGGGCGTTGCTGATTTTATGGGCTATAATTCAGAAATTCCTAAGCTAAGAAGAGAGCGAAAAGCTGTCTTACCTTTTTTACCGATCAATGAGTAATTGGGGGGCATTATTGAGTCTATTCATAAACCCAAAAGCCATGGTTTATTTTTTCTTGTTATAAAATATGAC
>NZ_JAUZUV010000038.1:0-3334 GCF_031844265.1 Acinetobacter sp. RG5
CATGCTTATTGGGGAGTAGATTATCACTTATAGACGTGGTCTAAAATCCTAGAACCACATCAGAAGATCATACATTTAAAATTAATTTACTGCGCAATCAAATACTTCACAAATACAGATTGACAGGTCAAGAACTTCCACAGATATTAGCGTTTTTGGCGCTCTCTCCCATTGTACTTGACATTTATGACGGCAAGCTTAAAAAGTTTTAATATTCTGCTACTTATTCTGTGGCCTGCTCTCGTTACAGGTGGTTTGTTAATTGTTGCAGGAAACCTATCAGATGGTTTACGTCTAGGTTTTTTATCCCTACCAGGCGTTATTTTTACTTACTTTGCAATCACACGAAGAAATACATACTGGTATATTTTTTCTTTGTTGTGGTGGTTTATTTTTTTACTCGACTCACTGCTCAGATCAAGTACATGGTTTCTTTTTAGTAGTGATAGTGAAGCCTACTTTATTATTGAAGCGATTGCCAATACTAATCGCCAAGAAATTTGGGAATTTCTACAACTTCATTCAGTCGCAGTATCTACTGTTTTTATCAGTTTAATTATTCTCATCGCGCTGCATAGTTTTGCAGTCTTTAAATTAATTAAAGTTCAACATGTAGAGCAAATTTGGCAAAGTAAAATCTTTCGCTCATTTATCATTTTGCTTACCGTATTAAGTCTGACTAGCTATTTGATGAAACCTTCTCGCAAGGTGCATCCTCTTATTTTTTGGACAGAATATCAAACTAAGATTCAAGATTTCCGCGGGCGAGTAAAACAACATAAAAATGTACATAAGCAATGGGATTTAAGTGCTGAAAAAAACCTAGTCATGACGCGACAGGCCAAAGGTAAACAAACCCATGTCCTTGTGCTTTCTGAAAGCTTAACCAGTTTGAATCTTGGCATTTGCGGTTATCCTAGAGATACCACTCCTGAGTTGAATAAACGACTTTCAGAGATCAAAGTTTTTTGTAATGCGTTTTCGCCATCACCATCTACCATCAATGCTTTACGTGTTTTATTGACTGAAAGCCCTGCATCAGAACATAAGAAATATTCACCCGAAAGTGTATTGGCTTATGCTCGAGCAGCAGGATATAAAATTTATTGGCTAAGTAATCAAGATGATAGTTATCTATCATCATTGTTTGGTTCTTATGCGGATCAAGCTATTTATAAAAATACCCGTTCAGGTCGTAGCAGCTCATCTTTAGATGAAAATTTACTTCCCATTTACCAGCAGGCACTTGCTGATCCCGTCGAAAAGAAACTTATTATTTTACATCTGATCGGGACTCATCCTAATTACCAAGAACGCTACCCAACGACATTCAATAAATTTAATAGTAATAGTAATGATCGTGTTGAATCAGATTTAAAAGCACGAAATATCGATCCTTGGATTCTTTCCTTACGTAATGATTATGACAATGCAGTGCTATATGAAGATCATTTATTGGCAAAAATGCTGGACACTTTAAGAGCTGATCATTTACCTGATTTTAGATCTTTCACGGTAGTTTCAGATCACGGCAATGAAGTTGGACATGAACTAGATTATGCTGGTCATAGCCCAACGACCAAAGCAGGCTACCAAGTTCCTGTCATCATGTGGTCGGATAAGTTAAATTTAACAGGCGTGAATAAAGACACAAATCTCAATACTGCTGAACTGGATCAGAATTTAATGCATATCATGGGCTTGAAAGATAAATCCTCTTCCAATCATTCGTATTGGCTAGATCAAGATTATCGTTTTACACCTGAGGCAAATTGGCCCTACTGGGAAAATAAATCCTAAGAAAATTATTATCTCTCCCAGTTTGATCAATAGGTTAAGCTGGGTTTATTTTTTATCTATAAAAAATTCATAAAATTATCATCTTATTGTCATCCGTTTGATAAACTTAATTTGCACACTGACTGCTTTAATTAAATAGGACTTACGCATTGACAGATTCAAAAAAGTATTAAAATACTTTATAAAGTATCTGTGATCAGACGAATTAAACATGCTTCTACAGCAACTTGTACATTACCCATTTATATGGGCTTTCTCATGACAGAACCGAACTCTATTAGCTGCACACAACTTGCCGAGACTTATAATATCTCGCATGATAGTGTAAATCGCTTTCTAGAGCGTGAAGACTACACACCTCACGACCTATATCAAGAAGCAATTCAACATATTGATAATAATAAACTTATAGTCAGTATTGATGATACTGTTTTAGATAAACCGTATAGTCAGCATATGGACTTAGTTAGCTATTTTTGGTCAGGCAAACACCACCGATCCGTCAAAGGTATTAATCTCATTACCTTGTATGCGACAGATCAAAATGGTCAAAATATTCCAATTAATTTCCGAATTTATGACAAATCTGAAAGTAAAACCAAGAATGATTACTTTATGGATATGTTAAGTGAAGTACTCAGTTGGGGTGCAAAGATTCAATTTATTACAGGTGATAGTTGGTATTCATCGACTGAAAATCTAAAAACCATAAGAAAATATGGTATTCGATTTATGTTTGGTGTCGACAGTAACCGTAAGGTTTCCCCAGAAAAAGGACAATGGTTTCAACTGCGTTTATTGCCAGATTTCCATCAGGGTCAAGTGGTCTGGCTCAAAGATTTTGGCTTTGTACAATTATTTAAGACTCAGTTAAAAGAACAGCAGAGGTTTTATATTGTGCATCAAGATGAAGATGATTTATTGTCCTTTGAGGGTTTTCATGAATTACATTCAAGTCATTGGAAAATAGAACAATATCACCGAGTGATTAAACAGGTTTGTCATATTGAAAAGTTTCAAGTAAGACGGTCTAAACTGATTTTGAATCATATTTTTTCAGCCTTAATGGCCTACGTTGAGATACAAAAGAACCAGTTTGAGGGGATCTTTGAAAATGTATATCATTGGCAGAAGAAATTATTTAGACCAATGATCAAAAACTTCATTGATGACTTTATTCTCGATAAAAATCATCTGCTACCACAGAGAGTCTATAAATAACAGTGCGTAAGTCCTAATTTAGATATTTCTACCTGTAGAAAAGAAAATTATAAAACCTTCAAAAAGCGTGTCACAATCAAAAAGCGTGTCACAATCAATAATAAAATAAATAAAATACAATGATTTAAGTAAATTTTCTGTTTGACATGCTACTTGACATACCTTTGACATGCTTTTTTTCATGTCAGTTAAAGCGAATCCAGTAAAAAAAAAGCGTGTCACAATAGCGTGTCACAATTAGTTATAAACGTAAGTATATGATATATATTTATTTTTTTATATTATTAAAAATATTACTGACATGCTTTTTTAC
>NZ_JAUZUV010000039.1:0-2550 GCF_031844265.1 Acinetobacter sp. RG5
TTCGTACAACAACTGTTTGGGTGTTGTATAGTCAAGCCTCACGAGCAATTAGTATTGGTCAGCTTCACATATCACTATGCTTCCACATCCAACCTATCAACGTCGTAGTCTTCAACGGCTCTTTAGGAGACATAAAGTCTCGGGGAAATCTTATCTTGAGGTAGGCTTCCCGCTTAGATGCTTTCAGCGGTTATCCCTTCCGAACATAGCTACCCGGCGATGCCACTGGCGTGACAACCGGTACACCAGAGGTTCGTCCACTCTGGTCCTCTCGTACTAGGAGCAGATCCTCTCAAATTTCCAACGCCCACGGTAGATAGGGACCGAACTGTCTCACGACGTTCTAAACCCAGCTCGCGTACCTCTTTAAATGGCGAACAGCCATACCCTTGGGACCTGCTTCAGCCCCAGGATGAGATGAGCCGACATCGAGGTGCCAAACACCGCCGTCGATATGAACTCTTGGGCGGTATCAGCCTGTTATCCCCAGAGTACCTTTTATCCGTTGAGCGATGGCCCTTCCATACAGAACCACCGGATCACTAAGACCTACTTTCGTACCTGCTCGACTTGTGGGTCTCGCAGTTAAGCGCGCTTTTGCCTTTATACTCTACGCGTGATTTCCGACCACGCTGAGCGCACCTTCGTACTCCTCCGTTACTCTTTAGGAGGAGACCGCCCCAGTCAAACTACCCACCAGACATGGTCCTCGTCCCGGATAACGGGACAGAGTTAGAACCTCAATATTACCAGGGTGGTATTTCAAGGACGGCTCCATCGCAACTAGCGTCGCGACTTCAAAGCCTCCCACCTATCCTACACAAGTAAGATCAAAGTTCAATGTCAAGCTGCAGTAAAGGTTCACGGGGTCTTTCCGTCTAGCCGCGGGTACACCGCATCTTCACGGCGAATTCGATTTCACTGAGTCTCTGCTGGAGACAGCGCCCCCATCATTATGCCATTCGTGCAGGTCGGAACTTACCCGACAAGGAATTTCGCTACCTTAGGACCGTTATAGTTACGGCCGCCGTTTACTGGGGCTTCGATCAAGAGCTTCGCTTACGCTAACCCCATCAATTAACCTTCCAGCACCGGGCAGGCATCACACCCTATACGTCCACTTTCGTGTTTGCAGAGTGCTATGTTTTTAATAAACAGTTGCAGGGGCCTGGTTTCTGAGGCTGTCGGCCGCTCAAGGAGCAAGTCCTATCACAGACAACAGCGTACCTTCTCCCGAAGTTACGGTACCATTTTGCCTAGTTCCTTCAGCAGAGTTCTCTCAAGCGCTTTGGTCTACTCGACCTGACCACCTGTGTCGGTTTCGGGTACGATTCCTGTGTAACTGAAGCTTAGAGACTTTTCCTGGAAGCATGGTATCAGCCACTTCACTGTACAAGTACAGCTTGCTATCAGTTCTCAGCATAGAGTACCCCGGATTTGCCTAAGATACATGCCTACAACCTTCCACCTGGACAACCAACGCCAGGCTGACTTAACCTTCTCCGTCCTCTCATCGCATTACACAGAAGTATTGGAATATTAACCAATTTCCCATCGACTACGCCTCTCGGCCTCGCCTTAGGGGTCGACTCACCCAGCCCCGATTAACGTTGGACTGGAACCCTTGGTCTTTCAGCGTGCGAGTTTTTCACTCGCATTGTCGTTACTCACGTCAGCATTCGCACTTCTGATACCTCCAGCAGACTTCTCAATCCACCTTCATCGGCTTACAGAACGCTCCCCTACCACGCATAATAAATTATGCATCCGCAGCTTCGGCATATAGTTTTAGCCCCGTTACATCTTCCGCGCAGGCCGACTCGACTAGTGAGCTATTACGCTTTCTTTAAAGGGTGGCTGCTTCTAAGCCAACCTCCTAGCTGTCTATGCCTTCCCACATCGTTTCCCACTTAACTATAATTTTGGGGCCTTAGCTGGCGGTCTGGATTGTTTTCCTCTTGACTACGGACGTTAGCACCCGCAGTCTGTCTCCCGGATAGTACTCATTGGTATTCGGAGTTTGCATCGGTTTGGTAAGTCGGGATGACCCCCTAGCCGAAACAGTGCTCTACCCCCAATGGTATTCGTCCGAGGCGCTACCTAAATAGCTTTCGGGGAGAACCAGCTATCACCAAGTTTGATTAGCCTTTCACCCCTATCCACAAGTCATCCCCTGGCTTTTCAACGACAGTGGGTTCGGTCCTCCAGTTAGTGTTACCCAACCTTCAACCTGCTCATGGATAGATCACCTGGTTTCGGGTCTATACCCAGCAACTAAACGCCCTATTAAGACTCGGTTTCCCTACGGCTCCCCTATTCGGTTAACCTTGCTACTGAATATAAGTCGCTGACCCATTATACAAAAGGTACGCAGTCACCGGACTAAGCCGGCTCCCACTGCTTGTATGCATGCGGTTTCAGGATCTATTTCACTCCCCTCACAGGGGTTCTTTTCGCCTTTCCCTCACGGTACTGGTTCACTATCGGTCAGTCAGGAGTATTTAGCCTTGGAGGATGGTCCCCCCATATTCAGACAAGGTTTCACGTGCC
>NZ_JAUZUV010000040.1:0-2407 GCF_031844265.1 Acinetobacter sp. RG5
ATGTCTAATCAACAGGGTTTTCGGTCTCTAAGTACTTTTTAAAGGGAACATCATCGACTCAAATCTCTATTTGCAACAGTGCCATAAAAACCATCATAAACCAGACATTTTTATTGGTGAGAATATAGACACTTTAAATGGGTTCTAACAAACACGTTTCGTATAAGGTGTATTATGTTAATTTTAGAAAAATTAATTAATTTTCAGAATCATAGTGACTCATATCACCAGATAATAAGATTTCTTAAATTTTCTCTGATAACACTTTAACCAATGACTTTAATTCTTCTTTTAGTTTATTTAAATTTTCAAGTTGAATACTTTGAGTCAGCTCTTTAGGAATCATTTCTGCGGCAGCTCGTAGCTCTCGACCCTTTTCTTTTAATGAAATAAGGACTCTTCTTTCATCATTAGGATCACGTGATCGATTAATAAGTTCAGACTTTTCCATTCTTTTTAGTAAGGGCGTTAGTGTCCCACTATCCAGGTGTAAAATTTGTCCAAGATCACCCACACTTACACATTCTTTTTCCCATAAAACCAACATCACTAAATATTGAGGATAAGTGAGTCCGAGAGGTGTAAGAAAAGGGCGATAAGCTTTTACGATTAAATTAGATGCAGCATAAATAGGAAAACATAGTTGCTCATCTAGGCAAAGCTGATTCTTGGACATAGCTTTTTATTTGGTATAGACAGTGGTCGATACCTGTATATTACCTCGAATAGCGTTGGAATAAGGACATACTTGATGCGTTTGTTCCACGATCTTCTCTGCATCAGCTTGTGAAATACCTGAAAGAGTGACATCTAAGTGTACTGTTAAGGAAAATCCACCATTGCCATTAGCAACCATGCCAACAGTACTCAGGACTTCTACATCGTTATCACGGATTTTATGTTCTTTATTGCTACGAGTTACATGGATCACGGCATTTCCAAAGCATGCAGCATAGCCAGCTGCAAATAATTGCTCAGGATTCGTTGCATCACCTCGACCACCTAATTCTTTTGGCAAAGCTAATTTTAGTTCTAAGATACCATCTTCACTACGAATATTCCCTGAACGTCCACCGATTGCTTTAACTTGGGTAGAATAAAGATTACTCATTTTAATTACCTTTAAATAATATATTGTGTGCAATATAATTGTATAAAATTTAATTTATGTCAATTTTTTTATATGCGATTTAACATAATGGCGGTTATACGAAATGCATTTGCATATTAAGTTAAAAATCAATCACTTAAAAATTTAGTTATGACCAATAAATCAGCAGAAATCTGCTTTTGTAATAAGTTGGTGAGTTTTTAAGCGAATCTGTAACATTTTGCCAGTAAAATTGGTTAAAAAACGATCAATTTGAGTAAAAGTGTCCATTCCATGCGGATCCAGGTTGCGAAACTATCCCCAATTGCTGTGGATAAAATTTAGGCTATTTTGTAGGTTAGAACGCACAAGAATATCGGCTATTTGCGGCTATTCTGAAAACTGGAGTTTTCCTATGATGAACTCATCAGGAACAGGAAGTTCCATAACATAAAACAAAAATTATAAGTTATTGCACATGGACCAAAGGGTACAAAAGCGCAGCAAGTAACAATAGAAACCCCCGGCAGGATACCGGGGTTTTTTATTGCTTATCCTTTCTCATTTGCAAAACAAACATAATGCCCCTAAAATATAGACTATAATCTATATTTTGGTTGTGGTATGTGGACAGTCATTACGACAGATCTATTTAATCAGTGGCTTGAACAGCAAGATGAACCTACACAAGAGAAGGTCCTAGCTGCCCTGGTTGTTCTACAGCAGCAGGGACCGAGTTTAGGCCGTCCTTTAGTAGATACTGTGTATGAGTCTAAATTTACCAATATGAAAGAACTGCGTGTTCAACATCGCGGTAGACCCTTAAGAGCTTTCTTCGCATTTGATCCCTTACGACAGGCTATTGTTCTATGTATTGCTGATAAAGGCGGTAAAAAGCGTTTTTATAAAGACATGCTGGATATTGCAGATGAACAATACCAACTTCATCTCACTACCCTAGGAGATAAATCTAATGGCTAAGACTCTGCAAGAATTGTTAGCTAGCCGCTCTCCAGAGAGCCAAGCCCGTATTCAAAAAATGGCTGATGAATTACTGCTAGAAAATCAGCTTCATCTTATTCGTGAAGAACTCGAAATTTCTCAAAAAGAGCTTGCTGAAACTTTGGGAATAAAACAGCCATCGCTTTCAGCAATAGAAAATCGTGGCAATGATCTTAAGATTTCAACCATGAAAAAGTATGTTGAGGCAATGGGTGGGAAGCTCCGTATTGATGTAGAGCTTCCAACAGGAAAACATATAGGATTCAACGTTTAACAATAAAAATGGGAGCTATAGGCTCCCATTTTTAGATTCGT
>NZ_JAUZUV010000042.1:0-1675 GCF_031844265.1 Acinetobacter sp. RG5
AAATAGATTCATTTTCGATACTCTTACTTCAAAGCCAAAATCTTTCGAGCACCATTAAGCACGAATAAAGAAACCAGGATGCCAATGATTAAGTCTGGGTAAGCTGATCCCGTCCACGCCACGAGTACACCGGCAAATATAACGCCCATATTTACGACAACGTCATTCGCCGAGAAAATCCAACTGGCTTTCATATGTGCGCCATCTTCTCGATGACCAGAAATAAGATATAAGCATGTCACGTTAGCTATAAGTGCGAGCAGGCCAATAACAATCATGAGCGTTGATTCTGGCTCGCTTCCAAACATGAATCGTCTAATGACATCAATAATCACGATGACAGCAAGTAATAACTGAATCCAACCTGCGAAATGGGCTGCTTTCACTTGATATTTCGCAGCTTTTCCGACGGCATATAGCGCAATACCATAAACGGCTGCATCGGCAAACATATCTAGAGAATCAGCAATCAATCCTGTAGACGCAGCAATAATTCCGCTGATGAATTCTATAAAGAAAAGTAGAGCATTAATGCCTAATAACAGTTTAAGTACTTTAGCTTGTCTCACAGGATCAGGTTCATTAGGTATATCGCCTGAAGAAAGCTGTGTTTCATCAAGTTTCGCCCCAAAACCCAGTCCTTCAAGTTTGGCCGTAATTTGCTGAATCCCTTCATTATGGAAGACTTTCAGTTTTCGATTGGGAAGATCAAAAGTAAGACCTTTAACTGCTTCAATATCTGCAAGAGCCATACGGACCATTTGCTCTTCAGCAGAGCAATCCATTTTAGGAATGGTATAGGTACTTGTTTGCTTAGCCTGTTGATTGCTTATATAAGTTTCAGTCTTCACAAGCTTTGCACCAAAACCCAAAGCTTCAAGTTTGGTAGTTATATTTTCATCTTTTTGATTATGTAGAACCTTTAAAGACCGGTTAGGTAAATCAAAGATGAGTTTTTGAACACCATCAATTGAAGATAGCGCCATACGAACCATCTGTTCTTCCGCAGAACAATCCATTTTGGGAACTAAGTATTCACTCATGTAGTGCGAATTTTTTAAAACGTCTTCAGTGCTTAAATTTTCTTTGGGATCAGAACCACAACAGGATTGAGCGGTATCTTCACAACTGTTTGAAGTGTTACAGCAAGGAGATGAAGATTTTTCTTCTTCCTCTTCACCACAACAGCTAAGCGTATTATTACAATTCTTTGAATTGTTTGCTTCTGCAATTGATGGATGATTTTCTTGTTGAGATTTCTTATCTTTGCATGGTGTTTCTTTACTACATCCACAACCACTCATAATTATACCCATTAAAAAAATTTATAAACTTTGAATATTAGAATCCCTATAGTTACTATAGAGTCAAGATTTTTTGGAAATACCAACTCAATGCATTTAAAAATTGGTGAACTCTCTAAAAAAACCTCATGTTCAGTATTAACAATTAGGTTTTATGAAAAGGAAGGTTTAATTCCGGAACCCGAAAGAACGGAAGGAAATTACCGCCTTTACGATGTAGGCTATGTTGAGCGAATTAAGTTTATTTTGAATTGCCGAACTTTAAATATGAGTTTGAATGAAATTCGTCAATTACTCACCTATAAAGATAATCCCAAGAAAAATTGTTCAGATGTGAATGAATTAATTGACTTACATGTCAGTGCTATCAG
>NZ_JAUZUV010000043.1:0-1295 GCF_031844265.1 Acinetobacter sp. RG5
CTTAAACACTTATACCGAAAAAAATCCAATTGATCATGTTTTTAATTATGAAGGTTCATTAATAAAAATTCCTTATGAAGAGTTGTTGTTTATTCTTCCGTATAGATCAGGAAATTTATCAAGAGGTTTGTATAATAAGACTAATATTATGTTGATTTCTAATCCTAATATAAATAATTTCTTAGGTGCAAATAAGCACACTTCTGCTTTTGAAAAATATCAATTATATGAAAATGATTCTGAATATTCTTCTCTTACAAGTCATATTCCTAGACATAATATAAATACATTCCTTGCTTTAAGTGGAATTTCTGAACATTTACAGGCAATGCTTATGGGGCGGGTTGATATTAAACAAAATCAATACTATCAACATATAGCATTGAAACATATGAAAATTAAATCAAGTCTTCGAAATAAAAATGAAATTATACTAGTAAATAGTATTGGAATTGACAACTATTTAAGTCCAGTAGAAGCTATTAAAAAAGATGGTTTAATATATGTTTCTGAAGAGTTGAGTATTGATTCGAATATCAAAAAAAATATTCAGACTTTTGATAATAAAAAAGAAGTTTCAGCTTTTATAAAAGATCAGTTTTTTGATGATTATTTCCAAGATATAAAAAAAGCATTTAATGAATTAATTGATGAAGATCCAAATGAAGCTGAAGAATTACTAGATCGTCATGCATTTCTTTCCCCCCTACTCTTTGGAAGTTGTATGCGCAATATTACACTACATCATTGTCCAAAACGGCTTGCATGCCAATCAGGTGATGCGTGTGGAAATTTTGTCTTAACAGGTCGTCGTGGTGAATTAGAAAACATTACTTTAAAAAAGAACATGCTTATTAATGAATATAATAATATTGATAATGATATAAGAAATGATCCTCAATATTCTGAGATGTTAAATGATATTAGAGAAAGGATAAATATTCTTACAGGTTTAGAAGCTAAAAATTTAAGTAGGATGCAGAAACTTACACCAATACAAATCTTTAATTACAATACGCCTATGAGTAAGTTGCCTCATACCTTGAGTGAGCTTTTTGCTATTGAAATTAATAAAACTGAAGAGGTTTAACAACAATGAGAGGTAAAGAATTAGATATTATTGTTGAGAAAGAGTTGCAATTGATGCTTATAGAAGGATTTGAAAAATCTCCAATATCTCATAAATCACTTTATGATCGCCTAATTAAAAAAGGATTTATTCATGGTAGCTTATAATGTGGTTCCGTTAATTAGACCACTCAATTCAGTTTTATAAGTGATAAATCCGCTCTAAA
>NZ_JAUZUV010000044.1:0-1244 GCF_031844265.1 Acinetobacter sp. RG5
TGAGATACCGTCTTGGTAGTCAATCAGGTTTTGAGATTATTCGACCAATAAATAATCTCTTTGATAGGCAGTCTGATGTTTTAAAACGCCATAACACAGATGTATAAGCTTGCGCATTGCAGCACCTAAAGCACACATTTTATTTTTACCCTGGCTTAATAATCGTTGATATAAAGCTTCAATGTGTGGATTATATTTAATCGCTGTTAATGCTGACATATACAATACTGAGCGTATTTTACTGTCACCTGCTTTTGATAAGTGACTTTGCTTGTTGACTGAACTGCCAGACAACTGATGTACTGGAACCAAACCTACATATGCAGCAGCTTGACTTGCTTTTTCAAACTTGTGCGAATGAAATAACCCCAACAGTAATAAGCCTGATCGTTCACCGATTGAAGGAATAGTTTGCAGTAATTTCAAATCCTGTTTCAATGTTGGATCTTGATCTATGTGATTATTTATTAACTTATCAATATTTTCAAGTTGCTGATTTAAATACTCAATATTCTCTTCAAGTAATTTAATCACAACAACGGAGGTATGAGTGGACTGCGCCTTTTCAAGTCGATTCTTTTCCTGCAATAGACTACCTAGATAGACATCTCGTCTGCCTAGTAAAGCTTTTAATAATCTGACATTTTCAGGTTCAGGCTGCCATATGATTAACTTTGCGGTGTAACCATAACGTGAAAGAGCTTCACTATCAGCTTTATCCGTTTTATTTAGCATGGACATGCCTTTGGCAAAGGCTCTTACTCGTGAAGGATTAGCCACACAAACCTTTACACCTGCATCATATAGATAATATCCCAAATTCTCATGATAAACCGAAGTCGCTTCCATGATTGCTGTCACTTGATCAGGTTCAATTTTAAGAGTGATGAGCCATTTGAGCAGACTGCCAAAGCCACTTTCTGTATTAGTAAATATTTTATTTTTTCTTTTTCCAGTCAAACCTTGAGGGAAAATGCAACAATCTATTTTGGTTTTACTGACATCAATACCTAGCATAATCATGGTGATATTCCTTGAGTTTAAGCTATGATTTTTATCCCATTAACCATCATCTTACCTTGTGAATACAGCATCAAAGTGCTTAGTTACCGTTCAGAGTTGTATGAGGGATAAGGGCAAATTGTAGGTTTTATCTCAGGTTCAAATTTAAGATTTTAGCAGCACTCCAAACTCTACAATTTGCGTATAGTGGTAGCTAATCACTATATCAATCAAGATACAAG
>NZ_JAUZUV010000045.1:0-1238 GCF_031844265.1 Acinetobacter sp. RG5
TGATCCTAGACAGTATCGTGGACAATCGATCCCTCTAAATTCTTGAAATATTTCTGTTCAAAGGCTTCTGGACTTAACCAGCCGTTTGCAGAATGCCTTCTGACCCGATTGTAATAAATCTCAATATAATCAAACAAGACCGCATTCGCCTCTTTTCGAGTCGAAAACACACTGCCATGTACCACATGACCTTTTAATGTATGAAAGAAGCTTTCAGTCACTGCATTATCCCAACAGTTTCCACGTCTAGACATACTCTGAGTACAATCATTTTTCAGTAACAGCGCTCTAAAATCACGACTACAGTACTGTGAGCCTTGGTCCGAATGAGCCATAACACCAGTTGGATAACCCTGACGAGCCATTGCATAGTTAAACGTATCACACACCAACTGGCGGTCTATTCGATGGCTGGTTTGCCACCCCACGATACGACGGCTAAATAAATCTAGCATCACACATAAATACAACCAACCTTCTTTAGTGCGGATATAGGTAATGTCTGTTGTCCAGACTTTATTAGGCTGAGTAACTGTAAATTGGCGATCCAACAAGTTGGGTGCTGTAGGCAAACGATGGGTTGAATCAGTCGTATGCTTGTATTTACGCGCAATCCTGCTACGTAAACCAAGCTTTTTTAGCATCCTTCCAATAGTACGTTCGCTCATGTTGTAACCTAAATCATGCATGTCATGTACTAATGAAGGTGCACCCAATCGTGCATGATGCTGCCAATATACGGCTTTTAAGTCATTATATTTCTGTGCCGTATTGGCTTGACGTTTTCGCCAGGCATAATAGCCTGAAGTGCTGACACCTAGGTATTTACAGGCAGAAGATACGGTGACTTCATTCATATCTAGATCTTGAATTACCGTGTACTTTTCTTGGCATGATCTGTTAGAAAGTACACATGCGCTTTTTTTAAGATGTCATTGGCTTCCTTGAGCTGTTTGACTTCTTTCTCTAATTCCACGATCCGCTGTTGTTCTGGTGAAAGTTGACGTTTGCTTGAACCTGCCGGATTGGTTTCACGAATCCATTTATCTAATGTTGAATAACCCACACCTAATTTCTGGGCGATTGCAGCTACAGACTCGTGTGAGTTTGAAAGTGCATAATCAATCGCTTGCTGTTTAAATTCGGGACTAAAACGTTTAGCCATTTCTTGAATCTCCAAAGATTAAAGTTACGTTATCTTTAGAGGGACGTGCTGTCCATTATTTTGTCTAGGATCA
>NZ_JAUZUV010000046.1:0-1194 GCF_031844265.1 Acinetobacter sp. RG5
GATTATGCAGTTACTTTAGCAACTACACCAGCACCAACTGTACGACCACCTTCACGGATCGCAAAACGTAGACCTGGGTCCATTGCGATCGGGTGGATTAGCTCTACTGACATCTCAACGTTGTCACCAGGCATAACCATTTCCACGCCTTCTTTAAGCGCGATCGCACCAGTTACGTCCGTAGTACGGAAGTAGAACTGTGGACGGTAACCGTTAAGGAATGGAGTGTGACGACCACCTTCTTCTTTAGAAAGTACGTATACTTCCGCATCGAATTTAGTGTGTGGCTTGATCGCACCTGGTTTAGTCAATACTTGACCACGTTGTACGTCTTCACGCTTAGTACCACGAAGAAGAACACCACAGTTCTCGCCCGCACGACCTTCGTCAAGAAGCTTACGGAACATTTCTACGCCGGTTACTGTAGTAGTTTGAGTATCACGGATACCAACGATTTCTACAGACTCACCTACTTTAACGATACCAGTCTCTACACGGCCAGTTACTACTGTACCACGACCAGAGATTGAGAATACGTCTTCAATTGGCATAAGGAATGGAAGGTCAATTGCACGTTCTGGCTCTGGGATATAAGAGTCAAGTGCTTCAACAAGCGCAACTACAGCTGGCTCGCCGTATTGGCTGTCATCACCGTTAAGCGCAAGAAGAGCAGAACCACGAATTACTGGAGTGTCATCACCCGGGAAGTCGTAAGTAGAAAGAAGTTCACGAACTTCCATTTCAACTAGCTCAAGAAGCTCTTCGTCGTCTACAAGGTCGCATTTGTTCAAGAATACAACGATGTAAGGTACACCTACCTGACGAGAAAGCAGGATGTGTTCACGAGTCTGTGGCATAGGACCATCAGTCGCAGCACATACAAGGATCGCGCCGTCCATCTGAGCAGCACCAGTAATCATGTTTTTAACATAATCGGCGTGGCCCGGGCAGTCTACGTGAGCGTAGTGACGAGTTGGAGAATCGTATTCTACGTGTGAAGTATTAATTGTAATACCACGTGCTTTTTCTTCTGGTGCAGAGTCGATTGCAGCGTAGTCTTTCGCTTCGCCACCGAATTTCTTCGCACATACAGTTGCAATTGCAGCTGTTAAAGTTGTTTTACCATGGTCAACGTGACCAATTGTGCCCACGTTAACGTGTGGCTTATTACGTTCAAACTTAGCCTTAGCCATG